>JAQVTV010000031.1 GCA_028699855.1 Candidatus Izemoplasmatales bacterium
AACAAGCTTTCATGTCCGGAACGTTTGATATGAAGGATGGCCAAATAATCGATATCTTTTCGCGTTAGATGTGATTTTTCAAGCGCGCGATCGATCGTCTCCAGCCAATTGGGCAAGGACACTTCGTTCAAGCGGTTCTTCATCCTGACCGGTTCCATGAGGCGCAGACTCTTCTTCGCCTCTTCGAGATTCTCCTTCGTGATCGGCTGCGCGGTGCCGCCGATTGCGACACCCGCGGACCGCGACAAAGATCCATCCGCAATGATATGTGTTCCCAAAAGCAGATTTCTCCCGAGATTTTTCTCTAAAATGATCGCGCCGGCCCCGGCTCCGAGATTGTACATCATCGACATGTTTTTGTCGGTATAATCGACAAAATCGGAGTTGCGATAACCACCCACCACCATGATCACGTGGATTGCTTCATCCGCAATCATCATGTCTTTGGCGATTTTCAAGGCGCCAAGCGTCGTCGAACATCGGTTTTGGAGGTCGATACCCCACGCGCGCGTCGCGCCGATTTTATCTTGGATGTAAAGAGCAGAAGTCGTCAAGGGATATTCTTTCCATTCCTCACCGACACACAAGATGACATCGATTTTTTGGGGATCCATCCCTGTATTATTTAAGGCATCCAGCGCAGCGAAAACACCCATTTCCTGGGTGCCGTCTTCAGGCCCCGGCAGTGTTTTTTGCCGAATGCCTAATTTTTCAATGACCGCTGCTTCGGTCCATACTCCCTGAGTCGCTTCGCTGATCTCCCGGGCACTCATCCGCAATTTCGGCAGATAAATGCCGGTACCGACGATCCCAACGGTCGGTATCATCATTATCTCACTTCTTTCAGTTAGGATGTATTACAGGCGCATGCCGCCATTAACGTTGAGGGTTTGTCCAGTGATGTATGCCGCATCGCTTGAAGCCAAGAACAAGGCGACGCTCGCGATTTCTTCCGGTTCACCCAAGCGTTTGAGCATCGTCATCTGCGCAAAGGAATGAAGCAGATCCTCCGGAACCGTCTTCAAGATGTCGGTCATGACATAACCCGGAGCGATCGCGTTGACACGAACCGGGACACCTTTGCGGGCAAATTCCTTGGCCCAGGTCATCGTCAAACCGATCAACCCTGCTTTGGATGCCGCATAGTTGGCTTGACCGATGTTACCGAAGACGCCGACGACTGAAGAAATGTTGATGATGGAACCACCACCGATTTCTTCCATATGCGGGCCGATATAGCGCCCGAGATTGAAGACGCCTTTGAGATTGACATCCAAAACGAGGTTCCACTGTTCGTCCGTCATTTTTCGCGTCATGGCATCACGGGTGATGCCGGCGTTGTTGACGAGAATATCAATGTGTTGATACTGGTCTACGATGGTGTGAAAAAAGGTTTTGCAGCCGTCTATGTCCGTTACGTTTAACGGATAAAAGATGACATTTTCCATTTCATACGTCATTTCACCCATGTCAGCCACGATCACGATTGCGCCTTCACGCGCGAAAGCTTTGGCGATTTCCGCGCCAATACCTTTGGCACCGCCGGTCACGACGGCAACTTTGTCTTTCAGTTTCATACGATTACGCTCCTTTTATCTTTGGATAATGATGGCCGTTCCCATACCGCCACCGATACACAAGCTCGCGAGACCAATGTGAAGATCTCGTTTGATCATTTCATGAATCAAAGAAACCACGATTCGATTGCCCGATACACCGACCGGATGGCCCAAAGCAATCGCGCCGCCATTCACATTTGTCCGGCTCATGATCTCATCGACCGTCATCCCATGTTCGTCGGACAATGCTTGTACGACACCGATGGATTGGGCTGCGAATGCTTCATTCAACTCGATGAGTTCGATATCAGATAGTTTCAACCCCGCGTGATTCAGGGCTTGACGAATGGCGGGTACGGGCCCCATTCCCATGACGTTCGGATCCACGCCGCCTTGACCGATGGCCCTGATTTCAGCCATCACGGGTAATTGATATTGATTCACGGCTGTCTCGGAAGCGACGATGGTAAAACTCGCACCATCATTGATGCCCGATGAATTACCTGCCGTGACCGAACCGTCTTTTTTGAATGCGGGTCTCAGTTTAGCAAGTTTCTCCGGTGAAGTGGTCCGATTCGGATATTCATCCCGGGCAAAGGTGATTGTTTCTTTCCGTGTTTGAATCTCTATGGGGACGATTTCATCATCGAATCGACCCGCATCCACGGCATTAATCGCTTTTTCCTGAGAATGGATCGCAAAGGCGTCTTGCGCTTCGCGACTGATACCATAGAGAGAGACAATATTTTCTGCCGTGATACCCATATGCATTTTGCCAAAGGCATCGGTCAAAGCATCATCAATCATATGATCTGACATGTCCAAATTTCCCATTTTGACGCCTTCACGGATCTTATGGGATACGATATAGGGGGCCCGACTCATCATTTCAATGCCACCGGCCACAACCACATCGGAAAATCCTGCCTGAATCCCGTTATGCGCATTCATGATTGCTTTCATCCCTGAGCCGCATACCATGTTCACGGCATAAGCCGGAACCGATTCGGGAATGCCCGACTTAATCGCGATTTGACGCGCGATTCCCTGCCCGTTGCCGGCTGGCAGAATGTTGCCGACGATGACTTCACTGATTTTGTCTACCGGCACATGTGTGTCTTGAAGCAGTTGGGTCAGTACCGCACTGCCCAAATCCGCTGGATGAAGATCTTTGAGTGTCCCCATGAATGATCCGATGGGGCTCCGTTTTGCTCCGACGATAAATACCTTTTGCATCACTTTCTATTTCCTCCTATTATCTTCTTCAACGCTGAAAAGGGCTCTTTGTCCCGCCTGATCTTTTCGCGTGAGCTCACTGCCCAAATCCCTGATATAGCAATATGAACATTTATTCATATTTCGCCTTCATTTTAGCGAATGAATCTTGATTTGTCAAGCGCTTTCACTCAAAAAAAACGCGCTCACATAATATTCATAAACCCCCATCTCTGGCATTGTGGTTGGTAGATAGACCGAAAATCGCTAAATAACGCCATTCTTCATGTAAACGCTATCAATTGTTTTCAAACTGAATTTTTATTCATATGAATGAACCCTGTTGTAATCTCTTATTTTTGGACATAATTATATTGAAAAAGCGACCCGTATCGTTTACAATGAAAGCAGGTGATGATACATGATTACAAATGGATTCCGCTTGCCGAAGACGAAAATCGGTGAAAAAACATTTCAAAAAATCATCCGCACTGGACGGAAACTATTTTCCATCAACGGCTTTCAAGCCACTTCCATTAATGACATTATTGCAAAGTCCCGGGTCGCCGCGGGTACTTTTTACATCTATTTCGATAACAAATTGGCTCTGTACCTCTATTTGCTCAATGAATATCGGCATAAGATCCGTCAGGCCTCATCGCAGGCCATCTCAGGTCTCAAGGACCGTAAAAGCATCGAGCGCGAAGGACTGAAGGCTTTCATCATGTATGTGAAGCAGGACCCCTTGGCTTACAAAGTCATCTGGGAGTCTTTGTTCATCGATGCAAAAATCTTTCAGGAATACTATCAATCGTTTGCAGAGTCCTATATGTATCATCTCCAAAAACACGTCGATATCGGAGAAATCCGCCCGGATCTCGACCTTGAAACCCTATCCTACGTGTTGATGGGCATCGCCAACTTCGTCGGCTTGCAAATCCTCTTTCGCGACAAGGTACAGGAAAACGAGATTGATTTTGTCGTCGATGCGGCCATGAAAATCTTGGAAAATGGTATATATTCCGAAAAAAAGGCACTTTCCCATTAAAACGGCGAAAGTGCTTTTGTTTGTTGAATGTTATTCCTGAAAGCGACTGAACTCATCCATGCTCCAGGGACTCTTCTTCAGAATCTCACCGATATCCTGCGCGGATTTCGGGGGGCTGAAGAAATATCCCTGCATGAATCTGACATCGGTTTTGATCATTTTCCGGATCATTTCCTCATTCTCAATACTTTCGGCGATGACGATTTTCTGTTTTTTGTTCGCCTCTTGAATGACGCGGATAATCCGGTCTGTCTCCTCAAACCCATTCATCATTTTCAGCGTGTGCTCCCGATTGACCTTGATGATGCTGGCTTTGATTTGCGCCATTTGCGCGATAATTTCAAATTCCTCTCCGAAATCGTCGATGGCAACCCTAAATCCGTATCTGCGAAAATCGGCCAGATTTTGCATCGCTACGGCACTCTTGATGATGGTGTAGTAATCGATGATCTCCAAACAGAAGTTTTCCGGAAGAAAATCATATTTTCGAACGATATCAAAAAAGTTCTTCGCCAAGCCTTCGACGAGCAATTGTTTTGGCGATAGATTGGTAGAGATGAAGAGATCGCGAATACGCATCTCTTTTTTCCAACTGACATATTGTTTGACGATCTTCTCGAACCCCCACGCGCCAAACCAAGTGATATCGCCGGTCAGTTCCATCACATTCAGGAATTTTCCCGGAGGGAGAATTCCCATCGCGGGATGATTCCACCGAAGAAGCGATTCCAACCCGATGATCTTGGCGGTTTTGATATCGACGATCGGTTGATAGTAAAGCAGAAACTCGTCATTGCTGCTCGAGCGTTTGATTTCCTGATAGTAATCCATATTGAATTGTTCTTTTTCGATCAGGTCTTGAGAATACAGGTAATAACGATTCTTTCCCTCTTTTTTGGATACGTACAGTGCGATTTCTGCATTCTTGATCAACTGCATTGCGGAAATTCCGTCATAGGGAAAGATGCAGACACCAATGGATGTCGTGATGCTTTCATTCACTGCTTTCAGAGGAATCGCCACTTCCTTCAGTAAGCCTTCCGCCACATTCACCATCATCTCGGTGTCGATTTCTCCCGTGAGGTAATAAAGAAAGATGTCTTCCTTCAGGTGACCGACAATCATTCCGGTCTTGGCGACTTTCTTGAGTCGCTTTTCGATTTCCTCGATGACTCTTGTCACTTCTTTTTCGGTATATTTTTCTGTGATGAAACTGAAGTTGTCGAGATTCAAGTAATAAAAGACGCCGATGGCCCCTTCCTTCGCCTCAAATATCTTTTGATTGATCAAACCGACGAGGTCACCGGACTTCTTGTTCGATGTCCGGCGTTCCACAACCAAATGTGACACCGGATCGCTTTCAGGTGATTCAGCCATTGATTCTTCTTTCTTGACCAGTTTGCGCTCTTCTTTCTCCTTTCGGATGTCCTTGATGACATTGCGAAAAAGAAAATAGAAAGCCACGCCCGTCAAGATGATGACCAAAATCGCGACAAGAACCTGGTAGGTCTGGGCTTGGCGCGCCTCACTAAGGAAGAATGGATCGTAGTTCATCGGTGTTCACACTCCTATTCGGAAAAGTCTTTGCCGGCAAAAACATCGATACGTTTGTTCTTGGCGACTTTGAGAAACTGGTCGATATAGCGACAGGAATCATCGAAGGATAGCGGTTTCGAGAAGAGAAAACCCTGGAATACGTCTGTTTGGATCTGCCGGAGGTATTCATACTGCTTTCGTTTTTCCACACCCTCAGCGATGACTTTCATTTCCAATGTATGCGCAAGTTGCACGATCTTTTCGACGATGGCATGCTCCTTTTTGGGTCCGAAAATGCCATCGATGAATGATTTGTCGATTTTGAGATTGTCGAAAGGAATCTGTTTGAGATAGGTTAAGGATGCATAGCCCGTTCCAAAATCATCGAGCGCGATCTTCGCACCAATCTCATGGAGATATTTGATGACTTCCTCAAGATAGATCGATGATTCGATCAGAACACCCTCTGTGACTTCAAGGACAAGGAAGGTCGGATCAATCTCCGTTTCTCGGATGATCGCCTTCAAATTGTCGATAAAATCCTTTTGCAACAGCTGAACCGGACTCACATTGACACTCATGACAAACTTTTTGTCAAACCGCTTCCGCATAGCGACTTGGGCGAGACACGCTTCCCGTAACACCCAATGACCGATGGGGATAATCAGGTGAGATTCCTCGGCGTTCGACACGAAGACATTCGGACTGATTTCTCCGAGTGTCGGCGAGTTCCAGCGCATCAACGCCTCAAAACCATAAATCTCGTTGCGGTTATCGATCAAAGGCTGATAGCGCAGATAGAGTTGTTCGTTTTTGATGGCGAGTGCCAATTGTTCGGAAATTTCCGCTTTGTAAGAGACTTCCTTAATCAGTTGGTCATTATAGAATACGAAGTTTCCGCCCAGATTCTGCCTTGCCTTATAAAGAGCGGTTTCCGCTTTTTTGATAAGGCTATTGATAGATTTACCATCAGAAGGATAGACAGAAATCCCGACATTGAACCTGACATTGACCTTAAGGTTCTTGAAAGACACGGGTTCGATAAACTTGTCGAGAATTCGGTTGAGTTCTTTCTCGATCCTTTCGAGACTCATGACGTTGTCGATAACAAATACAAATTCATATCCGCCATTATTAAACAAATAATGTCGATCGGGCACGTGTGTTTTCAGTCGCTCAGCGACCTTGGAAACCAGTTCCTCGGCGACGCTTTGCCCTTTCAAGACGTTGACACTTTGAAGATTTGCGATTTCGAGAAGACAAATGGCCATTTTGTCTGTGCTCTTCTCGAGGGCGGCGTCGATTTCTTGATGACTGGCTTTGCGATTTTTGAGTCCCGTCAGAGGATCAAAGGCGACGCTTTTGAAGACAAGCTCTACCTGCTTGCCGATTTCTTGTGACATCAGGTTGAGCGCTTCGCCCACCGCCTGCAACTCATTGTTTTCCGAGATTGCCACATTCACATGATAATGGCCTTGCTTGATTTCGTCAATAGCGAGTAGGATATCTCCGATCGGAGATAACGTCTTGCGAATCCGGCGAGACACAATCAATGATATGAGCCATAAGATGATCAAAACCCCACCGAATAGAATGAGGAAAAAGTATTCAAGGAAGAAATATGCCGGAATTTCTATCATCACCGCAACCATCCAATCGGAACTCGATACACTGGAATAGCCGACAAGATGTTTTTGTCCGAAAATAGAGATTTTCTGCGGTTGCTCGCTTTGGGATTGGTGTGCAATCAAATGCGCCATGCCCAAATCCCCGAAACCAAGTGTTTGATCCAAGGAAAGGATATTGGCCCCTTCCAACAAAGGGTATCCTCCATGATCCGGGTGTGAGGCATAAAGGATTTGTGGCGTGGCCCGATCGAGATAAAGGACCACGTGTGCCGCGTCATCTATCTGTGATTGTTGGGCATCCATCCACGCGTCAAGACTCGAATAAAGCATCTCGATACCGATGTAGCCCACTTCGCCAGAGGTCGCATGAACGGGGTATACCAAGGTAATCAACTGCGTGTCATCTCCCTCGATGTAGGCCTTTGAAAAACCATATGCTTCATCTTCGAGGTCGTGATACCACGCTTGGTCGCTTATTTGCCATGCGGGGGTTGAAAGCGTCGCTTCATGGGTGATACGACAGCTGCCGCCGCCCGGACACCCATCATCGATGGCGAGAAAGACACGGGAGTACACATCATCGCGATGTACATAGATACCTTCGAGTTTCATCATGAAATCTCGATAGATTTCATAATGAGGATCGTTGGGATTGGTGATCACTTCAAGCTCATGGGTCAAAACATAATCGAGATACGCGATGACGCTGGCATCGTTCGCCAAATAGGCTCCGTCACGAACCACTTCTTCAACGAAATGATCCACGGATGTCGCAAGCGTCATGGCAGCGTTTTGGGTGTTTTGGCCACTGCTTGTTTCGTATTGCTGCACGAACACAAAAGCGACAAAGGCCATGACGATGACAAAAAACAGCGCATTAAGGAACAGGGTCAGACTCACAATGCGTTTGGAAATGATGCTATGAGCGTATCGATTCTTCTTTGTTTTCGCCACTATGTCTCCGCCTCCTCATCTTGATCAATCCGCGCCCCAAGACCTGAAGAAGTCAAACAACCCCCATGGCCTTCCACTCGGAACTTCGACGGAACGAATATAAACGTTGAACCTTCGTGTTCGGTTCTTGGTCGAAAAGTTGATATAGAAATATTTTCCCTGCATCGATGATACATAATCGGAAGCATCATTCAAATCATACTCGCCAAACTGAATCTCATACGTGTAGAGTTGATTCAGGTATTGATTCACCGGAAGTTCAACGTCAAAAGCGAAGAATCCACTGCGATTTCGGCTGAAACTGTAGTAATAATTCCCCGAATACGTCAGAAAGAACTGTGTCATGACACTCAACAGGTTCGCTTCTGAAAATGTGGGAAACAAATCGGGGTCTTGGATGCTGGTGGTTTGGTTTTCGCCATTGGTCAAGTAATTTTTGACGGTGATGATGACCATTTTGTTGCTGAAGTTTTCCGATTGCGAGGCGAGGGTGCACGTGTTCTGCGATTCACCGGTGCAATAATAGATGTCAAAAACGAACGTTGCGTTGAAGATGACATCGGTAACTGAAACATAGTAATACACGAATTTGCTGCCGTCTTCCGATGTCACGCGGTACAAAACCGTCACAAAATCATCGTCGCCGGGTTCCGTGTTCGTATACGGGAAAATGGTGAAGTCCGTACGCAAGAGTGCCAATTCTTCATCAGTCGCGCCTTCGCCCACTTCGTCGGTCCATGCCCACGTCCCGGTCTGTGCGTCATAGGCATAACGCGAAAGCGTCGCCCCATTGGGCAGATAATCGACCATGTACGGCGCATAATTCACGAGAGGGATGTTCGATACTTTGCCATCGACGCGAAAATAGGGATGTCCAGCCATATCGGCACCATCATAATCGATTCCGGCAAAATACGCAAGCGGATACTGGTTATTGTCGATGACTTGACGATTGAGTCCATGCGCTGCGCTCAAAGTGTTCACGACACGAGAAA
>JAQVTV010000032.1 GCA_028699855.1 Candidatus Izemoplasmatales bacterium
AAGCGCGGCATATACGATCACCACTATAGGACCCAATATAACTACGATGAAAGCAAGAATGAAGCCAATAACAAGCTACGATCTATACCAATGTCGTATTTTACAATCAGAAATGCTATCAAGATTACTATTTCTCGAGATATCACAAAAAAACATATTATGAATTACCCAATATTTGCTTTTTAAGAATGAATTTTTCACTTCTCCGCTTCCGCCACTATACGAAAATTGGCCTAGGCAACTTTATTTTCCACTTATTTATCATTCCAAAAAACGATAAACCAACCTCAATTACTATTTTGGATTGGTATGATATTTATGAGTGGGTCGTAGCATCATATGTGTAGGTAGGAGATGGCCAACTATGCCAAGCAATTACTCAAAGTATACGGAAGAAATGCGAGTGCGGGCGGTTCAGCACATTCTAACGCCCCAGATCTTTAGGGAAAGCCTGAAATCGTTTTTGGCTTGAAGGGGCATGTGTTTTATGATATTTCTTTGAGAATGTCTTGAACCTCTGATTCGTGTTGAAAGAGCGAGCAACCGCCATTGTGTTCGCCACCGACCAACTCCGCCGTTCTTAAGGCTTGGAAAAAGGGCGATTGGAGCACTTCAATCAAGGAATGCGTGTGGAGATTTCGGTCGGAATATGGTGCGAATGGGCACGCTTCGCCATCGCCTTTATAGTTGATGTGGAAAAACCCTCTCCCGGCAGCGAGACAGCCACCGGATTGTTTTTCGTCTCCAGGAAAAGCCAGGAAAATGAGGTTTTCCCATTTCTTTTTCGCGGTCTGTACCGCTTCATCCAAAAGGTGGCGGGTGGTGTCGTCAAAAGCCAGAGATGCGTAACGCATATCAGCTGGAACATATTCAATCAGAAATACGATTTTACATCCCGATGCTTCGTGGGGATGTAAGAACGGATCGCTCATCACTTCATTGAGGTTCTTGGTTGTGATAGTGATCGAGGCACCGAAGAGGATATTCAGTTGATTCAGTCGGGTAACGCTTGCGTGGATCAGCGCACTCACGCCTTGACCGCGCCGCTCATCGGTTGTATGATCGTCTCCTTCAATACTGATCATGGGAATCAGATTGCGGTATTGATTGAAAACTTCGAGACGTTCACCATCGATCAAGGTTGCGTTGGTAAATACCGGAAAGATCATATTGGGGAAACGGGATGCGATATGGAGTATTTCCATCCTCAGCAAAGGCTCGCCTCCGGCAAGCAAGCAAAAAGATACGCCGAGATTTGAGGCTTGTTGAAATATGTGGTTCCACTCAAAGGGTGTGAGTTCCAATGCGTCAAGCTGGTCGTGACATTGACCATTTGCCCTGGCGTAGCAACCCGCGCAAGCGAGATTGCATTGGGGCGTGATGCTGGCAATCAAAAATGCCGGAACATGCAATCCGCTTTTTTCGTGATGGCGCCGTTTCTTGGCATTGTCTCGATTGTGTTTGGCGTATTGGCGTAAAAAATGTGCCGTACGCGGATTCTCCATACTGTGAAACATGGCGTCTTTGATGAGTTTTGTGATTCCTCGGTTGAGATATTCAACAAGAGAAAAGGGAGCGTGGGGCATGCGTGGTCTCCTCAAAAGAATACGTACAACGTATTCATCAGTCATTCTTACCTTAATATAAACCATTAAGGCAAGTGATGCAATAGAAAACGACGGCTTGATGAATTTTTTCTTGATGCAATGGCAAAGCAAGAACGCCATATCCGTACGAAATAACGGACGCCGTTTACATTTTTTTGTCATCTCAGGCGGATTATATTGTTATTTGTCTCTGGATTTGGTACACTTGATGTGTATGGAAGCGTTTATCACGGAGGTACGTAATGGCAAGTATTGATGATTTATTAACCGCAATGCCCGATTTGGTCAACTGTGCATGTTTTGATGTTTATCCCAAATCAGTCAACTGGGTGGATAATACATGGGTGTTCATGATTCAAGAAGAAGCGGACATGATTGTCGCATCCGGAGAAAGAGCCGCGGAATTTGAAGGAGTGTTTGTGGATTGTGGCGGTGTGAGCTGTATCAAGGCTCCGTTGTCTCATATCAATGCGAAAGCGCTGCGACGACTTTTTTCATTCACCGCTCCGATTCCAGTATTGACAAAGGACCGTAGTTTTGGGGTGGGAGACCGGCTTGGTATCGCAACTCCAGGACATATACAAGCGTTTGAATCCTATGACGCATATCCGATTTTCGCGCAACAATCGATCCGCGAATTGAACATGACGCACAGAACGTATCACGATGTGCTTGATGTCGTGAGTTTCGCGGTGTTTCGCGAGGGGTATAAACGCGGTTTTGGCGCAGACGGCGATCATTTGAAGAAACCTGAAGAGATCAAGTATGCGCTTGATCTTGGATATTCGATGATTACGCTGGATTGTAGCGAGCATATCGATAATCGCGTGGTGGAAATGTCTGATCAGGAAGTATGCCAAAAGGCACACGTGGATCCGGAGATGAAACGACGCTATCTAGGGCAATCGATCACCATTGAAGGCGAGACGATCTCCTTTTCGGAAGTCGAGCTCAGTCGCAACGTTCTCGTGTATGGCAAAGCGATCGATTTTGCTAGCGCGATGTATGACCGTTTTTTCAAGGACGGACAATATCAAGCGAATTTCGAGATATCGATAGATGAGACCGAGACGCCCACCACGCCGCAACAACACTATTTTGTCGCGAGCGAACTGATGAATCGCGGTGTGAAGATTGACACATTGGCACCACGTTTTTGTGGTGAGTTTCAAAAGGGTGTGGATTATATCGGAGATATCGATCAGTTCACGAAGGAACTCAAGATTCATGCGGCGATCAGCCGTCATTTCGGATACAAGCTTTCGATCCATTCGGGATCCGATAAGTTTTCGGTCTTTGCCTTGATTGGCCACTATACCCGAGGCCGGTTCCATGTGAAAACTGCCGGGACCAATTGGCTAGAAGCGATGAGGGCTGTGGCGATGATCGATCCAGACTTATATCGGGAAATCCATCACTTCGCCTTGGAGTCGTTTGCGGAAGCAAAGAAGTTCTATCACGTGACAACGCACATCGACCGCATTCCGGAAGTCGATGAACTGCGGTCAGAAGATTTGCCCAAGCTGTTTGAAGATAACGACGCCAGACAGTTGATCCATATCACCTATGGTTTCATCTTGAATGCTAAGAATCCAGATGGATCATATCGTTTCAAAGACAGAATGTATCGCTTATGGCGCAATCATCAAGCGGTCTATCATGATTTGCTCAAACAACATATAGGCAAGCATCTTGAGTTGCTTTATTCTGGATTCAAAAAATCGAATTGAGAAGGTGATGGCTTGTGAAATTTAAAGAGAACGCAAAATACGACTTATTGGCACCTTCGAGCATGGGGGTGCGCATCACGCCGCTTGATCGTCAGAGTGTCCATACGAGCGCGCTATATCAGATGCAGGCGACCAGCGCCGAAACAAATGTGTTGAGCATCTCAGCCGCTTTGGGTCTGTCCACAAAAGTCTTGACCGCTTTCGTGAGTGGCAGTCCGATTGCGGCGTTGATCAAAGCGGATTTGCGGAAACGGAACATTTGTTATGAAGGCAAGGAGTTCGACCAAGGCGGGCCATGGGGATATCGGCATCAGTTCAACATCGCGGATTCGGGATATGGATTAAGAGCGCCCAGAGTCCATAACGACCGTGCGGGCGAAGTCGGCAAAATGCTCCGCATGGATGATTTTGATATGGAGCGCTTGTTTCAAACAGAAGGCGTGAGATTGATTCACCTTTCAGGGTTGATTGCGGCGCTTTCTGTGGAGACGGGACAGTTTTGTCTTGAGTTGGCAAGAAAGGCAAAAGAGACAGGAACCAAAATTTCCTTTGATTTGAATCACCGTGCTTCATTTTGGAAAAACCGCGAAGCGGAGCTTCGGGCAATATTTACTGAAATCGCTTCTATCAGCGATATCCTCATCGGGAACGAAGAGGATTTTCAGCTCGCGCTGGGAATCAAAGGTCCCGAAGCGGGCGGGAAGGACATCAAGGCAATGATGGATCATTTCCAATCCATGATCCATCAAGCAAAGCAGGCTTTTCCGCATGTGTCCGTGTTTGCGACGACCTTACGCGAAGTGATCAGCGCGAATGAGCACTTGTGGGGGGCAATCATGTCGAATGGAGACGAATGGAATATCGTCGAGCCCAGACCCATTCAAGTCCTCGACCGAATCGGCGGCGGTGACGGATTTGTCGGTGGCATGCTATATGGCCTCCTTAAAGGCTGGACTCCGGAAAAAGCCATGCAGTTCGCTTGGGCGAGCGGTGCGCTTGTGACCACGCTATTGGATGATTTCGGCACACCCCAGGACGAAGAACAGATTTTCAGCATTTGGGAAGGAAACGCGCGCGTCCGTCGCTGACGTTTAGGGAGGTTATAGATATGAGACTGGCAGATATCGGTATGATCGGCCTGGCTGTTATGGGCGAGAACCTTGTCATGAACTTGGAATCCAAGGGCTTTGTCGTTGCCGGTTACGATATTGATTCCGCACGTGTCAAAGATTTCAGGAATGGTCGGGCACAAGGGAAAAATATCGACTTGTTTGATGATCTTGATCGGTTCGTGAAGCATCTTCAGCGCCCGCGCAAGGTCATGATGATGATCAAGGCGGGACGTCCCGTCGATGAAGTAATCGAAAAACTCATACCTTTGCTCGAGAAAGGGGACGTCATCATCGATGGCGGGAACTCGCATTTTCTTGATACTACGCGGCGTACTCGATACGTCGAAAGCAAAGGTTTATTGTTTATAGGAACCGGCGTCTCCGGCGGAGAAGACGGGGCATTGCTCGGGCCTTCGATCATGCCCGGAGGCTCGAATGCGGCATGGCCGCTTGTGAAACCGATATTTCAAGCCATTTGTGCCGAGGTGGACGGAGGCGCGAAGTGTTGTGATTGGGTTGGCGAAGATGGAGCCGGTCACTTTGTAAAAATGGTTCATAACGGGATCGAGTACGGTGACATTCAACTCATTTCTGAAGCCTATCACTTGTTAAAGAATGTGTTGGGAATGTCGGCCGATGAAATGCATCTCGTATTTCAAAAATGGAACGAGACGGAACTCGATAGTTACTTGATAGAAATCACCGCCGATATCCTAGCGTTCAAAGATCATGATGGCTCCCCGCTCATCGATCGAATCCTTGATACGGCGGGACAAAAGGGAACTGGCAAATGGACGGCGAATGCGTCCCTTGATACGGCCGTTCCTTTGACATTGATCACCGAAGCGGTCTATGCGCGGTTCCTGTCTTCGATGAAAACGGAACGCATGGAAGCAGCGAAGGTTTTTCCTCATGAACCCCAGGTGTTTGAAGGCGATAAGGCGGCATTCGTCGCGTCGGTAAGAGACGCCCTATATGCTGCGAAAATCATTTCATATGCCCAAGGCTATGCATTGATGAAGGCTGCAGCCAAGGAGTACGAGTGGAACTTGAATTATGGCGGCATCGCACTGATGTGGCGCGGAGGATGTATCATCCGTTCTGCTTTTTTGAGTGAAATCAAAGTCGCTTTTGATAGAAATCCGGATTTGACGAACTTGTTGCTCGACCCGTTTTTCGCATCAGCGATCCAATCTCGGACGAAGCCATGGCGTCATGTCATCACCACCGCGATCGCCCACGGAATCCCCGTCCCCGCGATGAGTTCTGCCTTGGCGTATTTTGACGGCTATCGAACCGAACGGCTGCCGGCGAATCTGTTGCAGGCACAACGCGACTATTTCGGTGCGCATACCTATGAGCGCGTGGATCAGCCCAGAGGCGTGTTTCATCACACCAATTGGACAGGACGTGGCGGTACAACCGCTTCAACGACATATAATGCCAAATAACCATTCAAGGAGGATATTTCTATGAAGATTCCTTTCACCATCGATTTAGCTGGAAAAGTCGCGGTCGTGACCGGGGGCGCTGGCGTATTGTGCAGCGAATTTGCCCGAGCCATTGCCGAGTGTGGCGCTAAAGTAGCCATCCTCGACTTGTCTTTGGAAAATGCGCAAATGGTTGCCAAAAGCATCCGGGCATCAGGAAAAACCGCCATCGGCGTCAAGGCCAACGTTCTGGACCGCGATGATTTGATGCGTGCGCATGAAGAAGTCCTGGCGTCTTTGGGGCCGTGCGACATTCTGATCAACGGTGCGGGCGGAAACAGTCCGAAAGCCACGACGGATGATGAGTTTTTCGATCTTTCAAAAGTGGAAGACCCCAATCATAAGAACTTTTTCGACCTCGATCTCGGCGGTTTCAATTTTGTGTTTGGCTTGAATTTCACTGGCACGTTGTTGCCGACACAGGTTTTTGCCCGCGATATGATTGATCGACCGGGATCGGTCATTCTCAATGTGAGTTCGATGAACGCGTTCACTCCGCTTACGAAAATTCCTGCATATAGCGCTGCCAAAGCAGCGGTTTCGAATTTCACGAAGTGGTTGGCGGTCTACTTTGCGAAGACTGGCATTCGTGTCAATGCGATCGCTCCTGGCTTCTTCTCCACAGCCCAAAACGCACAGCTTCTTTGGCAACCAGATGGATCGCCCACGGCACGTACGGCAAAAATTCTTAATCATACACCCATGGGTCGTTTCGGTGAACCCGAAGAGTTGATTGGCACCGTGCTTTGGTTGATCGATGGCAACGCATCGGGCTTTGTCACTGGGATTGTCGTCGCGGTAGACGGTGGTTTCTCGGCATATTCCGGAGTCTGATGATGGAACTTTTCACCTATGCAAGTGACCCATCTGGTCTGAGTGAAGAAGCCATCCGTGATCAATTGATGCGATCCATCGCGGGTAAGGAACTCAAAAGAGTCTTGTTGATACCGCCGGATTTCACCCGGTTTCATTCCAATGCCGGATTGATCACATCATTATATTATGATTTACTTAAAGACCACGTGGATGTCGATATCTTGCCCGCACTTGGGACGCACGAGGCGATGAGTGTAGCGGAAGTCAAAGAAATGTATGGCGACATCCCTTATGAAAAGTTCATCTACCATAATTGGCGCGAAGACGTAGTTGAAGTCGGTGTGGTGCCCGGAGAATACGTCAAAGAGATCACCGACGGACTATGGGATCGACCGGTACCGCTCGAGGTCAATTGGCGCGTGATGGATGAACGCTATGACCTCATCATATCCATCGGACAGGTTGTCCCCCACGAAGTCATCGGGATGGCCAACCATGCAAAAAATGTTTTTGTCGGTTGCGGTGGCAGAAAGACGATCAACGCGTCACATATGATCGGCGCCGTGTATGGTATGGAACGTATGATGGGGAAGGATCACACGCCTGTTCGCAAGATTCTGGACTATGGCATGGAGCATTTTTTGAACCATCGCCCCATTCTTTTCGTGCTAACAGTCACGACAGCACCGAAAGGACGGATTTGCACACACGGATTATTCATCAGTGAGGAACGCATTGCTTTGGAGAAAGCGATTGCGCTTGCGCAAGAAAAAAACATCGATTTTGTGGATAAAGGTATCAAGAAATGTGTGGTCTACCTTGACCCCAAGGAGTTCAAGAGTACTTGGTTGGGCAACAAAGCGGTTTATCGCACGCGCATGGCGATCGCAGACGGTGGCGAACTCATCGTGCTTGCACCGGGAGTCACGAAATTTGGCGAAGATCCCAAAATTGATGAATTGATTCGCAAGTACGGGTATTCCGGTCGCTTGAACGTTCTCGAGCTTTTTCAAGACAACATCGATCTGCAACAGAACATGAGCGCGGCTGCACATCTCATCCACGGTTCATCGGATGGAAGATTCTCGATTTCCTACGCCGTGAAACATATGTCCAAGGAAGACATCGCCCAGGTTTATTATCAGGCGTTGGATTATGATGAGACCATCTCTCGTTATCATCCGGACCGCCTTGTGCCGGGTTGGAATATTCTCGATGATCAGGAAGAGATCTTTTATATTCCCAATCCCGCATTGGGATTATGGATAGATAGAAATCGGTTCTAACCCAAACGAAGCGTTCCAACTTTCATCACGAGAACGCTTTTTTACTGAAAAGATTAGTCAAAGGAGTATGATCATCCATGAAAGCGAACGTCATCACACCCTATTTTATCGACGACCAACCCCGGGATATGATCTTGATTTTACCCGGCGGGGCGTACGGATGGACTTCGGATAGAGAAGCGATACCTGTCGCCAAGCGTTGGAATCAGGCATCGTGCCATGCGGCTATCTTCTATTATCGAAACCAGAGACTGCTTTACCCGGCATTGATCGATGAAGCCTATTCTCTGATTGATCGCTTTCGAGAAGACCCAAGGATCCGCCGTATATATCTATGCGGATTCTCGGCGGGCGGACATTTCGCATTGATGTTGCTTCAACGGAAACCTTCATGTTTTGCCGGAGGTATCTTGTGCTATCCGGTGGTTTCTGCCGATGTCAATCTCTGGAATGAACGGAGTTTCATCAATTTGCTAGGGAAAAACCGGCTGTTCGAACATTTGGAGGAAGTGAGCTTAGAAAAGCACGTCCCCGAAGAGATGTGTCCATTGTTTGTATGGCATACGATGAATGATGAATCCGTCAAAGTCGGGAACAGTCTTGTGTTGATCGAAGCGGTTCGTGCGAAGAAC
>JAQVTV010000033.1 GCA_028699855.1 Candidatus Izemoplasmatales bacterium
CTTCGCATCGTATCAGAAATTCTCGAGTCCAACGGGTCTTCCTCACAGGCGACCATTTGTGCAGGCTCATTGGCGCTCATGGCTGCTGGAGTCCCCATCACCGCGCATGTGGCGGGAATCGCGATGGGATTGGTCAAAGAAGGCGATCATTACACAATCCTGACCGATATTCAAGGATTAGAAGACCATTTCGGCGATATGGATTTCAAGGTGGCCGGAACGCGTAAAGGCATTTGCTCATTACAGATGGACATCAAGATATCGGGAATCACGCGCAACATCTTTCAAGAGGCCTTGACGCAAGCCAAGAAAGCCCGTATGGAAATCCTGGATGTCATGGATCGCACCATTGACAAACCGCGTGAGGAATTATCCAAATATGCACCTAAAGTCAAGGTTATGTGGGTTGGAGTCGACAAGATTCGCGAAATCATCGGTAGTGGCGGCAAAACGATCAGTTCGATTATCGAACAATGTAACGATGTGAAGATCGATATCGAGCAAGATGGTCGCGTCACGATCATGCATCAAGACAAGTACTTCATCGATAAAGCGATCAAGTTGATAGAAAATATCATTCGCGAAGTCGAGGTAGGAGAAATCTATCAAGGAACCGTCGTCAGAATCGAGAGGTTTGGTTGTTTCGTAGAGTTATGGCCGGGTCAAGACGGCTTGGTTCATATATCCAAACTCGCCAAGGAACGCGTGGAACGCGTGGAAGATGTCGTGAAGCTCGGTGATGTGATCACCGTCAAAGTGATCGGTGTCGACGACAAAGGTCGCGTCGACTTGTCGCGTAAAGCGGTTCTTGATTCCCTGACTATCAAACAATAAACACATATGGTATAATAAAGTGTCAAGACCATCGGGCAATCGAGCACCTTTACGGGTGTTAGGAAAGTCCATGCTAGCACAGACTGGGATGTCTGTAGTGTTTGCGCTAAACGAAACGATAAGTTTAGGCATCTCCTCGGAGATGACGGCGGAGAAAGGAATGTCAAAGGTCCGAGTATCTGTAAAGTGCCACAGAGACGAATCGCATTGAACAAGTGCGGCTGAAACGCGGTAAACCCCACAAGCTAGAAACCCAAATCATGGTAGGGGCACGGTGCATCGGGAATCAAACCGAATGCGCTGACGGGCACAGCCCGGAGATAAATGATTGCCACTTTCTATTTAGAGAGTACAGAACATGGCTTATAGATGGTCGAGACAAAAAGCATGGTGCTTCACCATGCTTTTTATATCGCTTGAGTCAACAATGGTTTTTCTTGCATTTTTAGGGGTATGTAGTGTAAAATTGTCCTAGGAAAGGAGGCGGTTTCGTGAGCCATTCATCAGAAGAATATCGTCAAAGACAAAAGCGCATCCGGAATTTCTCCATCATCGCCCATATCGACCATGGGAAATCGACACTTGCGGACCGTATCCTTGAATTAACCAACTCTGTCTCCATGCGCGATATGAAAAGTCAGCTTCTGGATTCGATGGATCTTGAGCGTGAGCGTGGTATCACGATCAAACTGAACTCGGTAGAACTGAAGTATCTCGCTTTGGATCAGACCGAATATATCTTTCATTTAATCGATACACCGGGGCACGTGGATTTCACCTATGAAGTCTCGCGTTCATTGGCCGCATGCGAAGGCGCGATCCTCGTTGTCGATGCATCTCAAGGAATCGAAGCGCAAACGCTCGCAAATGTGTATCTCGCACTTGATAACAATCTGGAAATCATTCCCGTCATCAACAAAATCGACCTTCCCAGCGCCGAACCGGATCGCGTCAAAAAGGAAATCGAAGATGTTATCGGCTTGGATGGGGACGATGCCGTGTATGCTTCCGCCAAGGAAGGCATCGGCATTCGCGACATTCTCGAAATGGTCGTCAAGCATGTGCCCGCACCTTCCGGTAATCCGGACCATCCGCTCAGCGCATTGATCTTTGATTCGTTTTGTGATCCATACCGCGGCGTCATTCCTTTGATCCGTGTCGTAGATGGCACCATTCGACGCGGGGATATGATCCGGATGATGGCGACCAATGCTGTGTTTGAGGTCAACGATATCGGCGTCTATACCCCTAAAGAAGAAGCGCGTGCATTTTTGACATCCGGTGATGTCGGTTGGGTCAGCGCGACAATCAAAACCATCGAGAAAGTTCATGTGGGAGACACGATCACACACGCACAGAGATCGGCACTCAAGGCGCTTCCAGGATATCGGAAGTTGACGCCCATGGTCTATTCGGGTATCTATCCCGTTGACGCGGACGATTATGTGGATTTGCGCGATGCGCTCGAAAAGTTGAAACTGAGCGATGCCTCGCTCATCTATGAACCAGAGACATCGGAAGCTTTGGGTTTCGGGTTTCGGATCGGATTTTTGGGAATGCTTCACATGGAGATTTTCCAAGAACGGATTGAACGGGAGTTCAAACAAAATGTGATTGCGACTGCCCCGAGTGTGAATTACCGCGTCCATTTAACAGACCAGACCATGATTGAAATCGATAATCCGGCGATGATGCCTGCCGTGCAAAGGATCAAAATGATCGAGGAACCTTACGTCAAGGCAATCATCATCTCTCCGAAAGAGTACGTCGGAAACATCATGGAATTATGCCAGTTCAAACGCGGCATCTTCAAGGACATGCAATATGTCAGCGATATTCGCGTTGAATTGATCTATGAGATGCCTTTGTCCGAAATCATCTTCGATTTCTTCAATCGCTTGAAATCTGGATCGAAAGGTTATGCATCACTCGACTATGAGGCGATCGGATATCGGCAAGGTAAATTGGTCAAGATCGACATTTTGCTTAATGGCGAGGCGGTCGACGCTTTGGCTTTGATTGTTCATCAGGATCAGGCATTCGAGCGTTCGTTACGCATTTGCCAAAAATTGAAAGACTTGATTCCGCGCCAGCTCTTCGAAATCCCGGTTCAAGCGGCCATCGGCAGCAAGATCATCGCACGCACCAACATCAAAGCGATGCGCAAGGATGTGCTTGCGAAGTGTTACGGGGGCGATGTCTCAAGAAAGAAGAAATTGCTGGAAAAACAGAAGCAAGGAAAGAAACGCATGAAATCCGTGGGCTCGGTCGACATACCGCAAGCTGCCTTCATGGCCGTGTTATCCCTGGATGACGAATGAATCGGTTCCGGATGGAGCCGATTTTTGTTTGCTTTCGTGGACAATTTCATGGGATTATGTTAACATGAAAGGGGTGACTCATCATGATACAAGCCTTGTATATCCACATTCCTTTTTGCCAAAAGATATGCCGTTATTGTGATTTTCCCAAAATGGTTTTGGCACAAGAGTTGCATAACGATTATATGGACGCGCTCATCCGTGAGTTGACTCATTACGAAGCCAAACTCCGGGACATCGATACCATATATATTGGTGGGGGAACCCCATCAATATTGGTCCCGGATCAACTCGAACGATTGTTGGATCAGATCCATCGCATCATCGGAATAGATCAGATCAAGGAGTTTTCGATCGAAGCGAATCCCAATGATGTCTGTGAATCCTTTGTGGAGATCATCAAGCGTTATGGAATCAATCGCGTGAGTCTGGGCGTCCAATCCTTCGACCCTCAAACGCTCAACGAACTTGGAAGGACTCATCACGCTGAAGATGTGTTTCGTGCCGTCCGACTGCTCAAAAAATATCGGTTGTGTACGAACATCGACCTCATCCATGGTTGCGCTTCACAAAGCGTGAAGACCGTAGAAGCGGATATGGAAAAAGCGCTTCAACTTCACGTTGAGCATCTATCGTGTTATGACTTGATACTCGAACACAAAACGCAACTCCATCACGATTATCTCCACCAACGATGGTCTCCCCCCTCTGAAGAAGTCATCATCGCCAGCGATATCTTGATTGAGGATATGTTGAAGCAAGCGGGCTATGAACATTATGAGGTCAGCAATTACGCTTTGCCCGGACATGAATGTCTCCATCATCTGCACTACTGGAATCTCGATGAATATCTCGGGTTGGGGATGGCAGCCGCTTCGCAATATGACCAGAAGCGACTGGTCAATCCGACGCGAATCAAAGGCTATATCGACTCCGTGATGCGTTACGGATACGCCACAACCACCCCTGAACCCTTTGATCCGGAAATGGAATTTGTGATGTTGGGACTGAGAAAGCTATCCGGTATATCGAAGCGCGCGTTCCAAGAACGCTTCAGTACTGAGGTGGGTGTCTGTTTTCCCCGTCTGTCATCGTTGCTTCAGGGACCTTTGATCGGTGAATGCGGTGATCAGATCAAACTCACACCTCAAGGCATGCGTTTGGCCAATCAGGTGTACTTGGAATTGTTCGAGGAGGTACTCCCGTGAAAATTCTATTGAAAGAGTATCTCTATTATCTCAAGACCGAACGGGGATTGAGCGAAAACACGATGATGTCGTATGCGCGAGACATCTCGGAGTATCTTGAATACATCGAAAAAATCCCCGAAATAAGCACCATGGAACAGGTGCGTATCATGCATCTGCAAAATTATCTGACGCGCTTGAGACGCAAACAACTTTCCTCATCAAGCATCACAAGGAAAATATCATCGATTCGCTCGTTCCACAACTATCTCTTGCGTGAGCGAGAAATCAAAGAAAACATCATGGTCGATATCGCGAAACCCAAGACTGCGAAGACATTGCCAATGGTATTGAATCAAGATGAAATCGCGCGACTGTTCGCCGCTGCAGAAGGTAAGGAAAAGGATCTGGATTATCGGAATATCGCGATGCTTGAACTCGCATATGGGTCCGGGCTCCGCGTATCCGAACTCGTGGGGTTGAATATCGCCGACTTGCATCTCGGGCAAGGGCTCGTCAACATCACGGGAAAAGGCAGTAAGGAACGCATCGTACCCTTGAGCGAAGAGGCGGTGGTCGCCTTGAGAAATTATCTGGGTACTTTCAGAATGAAGATCAAACCGAAGGATCGGGAAGCGGTATTCGTCAATCGACTCGGCAGCCGGATCAGTCGAGTCGGATTCTACAAGATCATCCAATCTCTCGCAGAAAAAGCCAAGATCGACAAGCCCATTTCTCCGCACACCCTCAGACACTCGTTTGCGACTCACCTGATCGAGAATGGCGCAGATCTTCGGGTGGTACAGGATTTGCTCGGTCATGAAGATATCTTGACCACCGAACTATATACCCACATCAGCAAGCGTCATCTTCAAGACGCATATCAATTCGCCCATCCCCGGGCGAATTCAAAAGGAGATAACCAATGAAATATCAACGCATCTTTCTCATCGTCATCGACTCGGTTGGTATCGGAGCACTTCCGGATGCGGCTGTGTATCAGGATGAAGGAAGCAATACCCTCGGCAATCTCTCTCGCGTGGCGGGAGGTATCAAACTTCCGATGATGGGTGCTTTAGGCATCGGGAACCTGACAGAGATCTGTGGCGTGCCCCGTGTGGACAAGCCGCGCGCATATGTCGGAAAAATGGCTGAGGTGTCACAGGGAAAAGATACGATGACGGGTCACTGGGAGATTATGGGAATCAAGACCATGACTCCGTTTCAAACCTTTACCGATACGGGCTTTCCTCCGGAATTGTTAGCACAGATCACGCAAGTGAGCGGACGTAACATCGTTGGCAATAAAGCCGCTTCCGGAACGGAAATCATTGATGAACTTGGTGCACATCAGATGGAAACGGGAGATTTGATCGTGTATACGAGTGCCGATTCGGTTTTGCAAATCGCAGCGCATGAAGAAATCATCCCTCTCGAAGAATTGTATCACATCTGCGAAGCGGTTCGTTCGTTGACCCTGCGCGATGAATGGAAAGTGGGACGCGTGATCGCACGGCCTTATGTGGGCAATCCCAAAGATGGATTCAAACGTACGACACACCGTCATGATTATGCTCTGAGTCCGCCCAAGGACACCGTGTTGAACCACTTGCAGAAAGCAGAATACGAAGTAATCTCTGTGGGCAAGATTCGGGATATCTTCAACGGATCGGGAATCACCCAACACTTCGGCATTCGCTCTAACCATGATGGCATGATGCAGACCAAAGCATTGATGTCGACCGATTTCAGGGGACTCGTGTTTGTGAATCTCGTGGACTTCGATGCGCTCTACGGCCATCGTCGTGACGTCGATGGCTATCGGCGTGCGCTTGAAGAGTTCGATGCTGATCTGAAAACGTTGCTTGAAGACTTGCGACCCGATGATCTGTTGATGGTCACGGCAGATCATGGTAATGATCCCACGCATATCGGTACGGACCACACAAGAGAATACGTACCGCTCATCCTGTACAATCCTTTGCTTCAAGGAGGGGATCTGCCTATCTCGGAGACTTTTGCCAATGTGGCGGCGACGATTGCGGACAATTTCAATGTGCCGCAAACCGATATCGGCATCAGTCTTTTGCCTTTGATGAAGTAATATGACGAACGAACAGATTTAATAACCCGCCCATGGATCGACATGGGCGGGTTTTGTATATAGGGGTGTGATATCAGCGGATGACAGGTTGCTTGCGTGCGCGTTTGAGAATGGTTTTTGTCTCTTTGCGACGTTTTTTCCGCGATGCGACGTTCACGCGATGGAATGTTTCTCTGATGTCTGGATTTTTGCGACAGAGACGAATATAAGGTTGATAGGCCGCAGTGACATTTTTGAAATCGTCTGATAGCATTTTCCGGAAGCGGATGGTATTTTTGGCACCATCTTCGTATTCTTGCGTCAACTGATCGATCTGGTCCGCATGTTTTTGGCGATGATTGGCTTGTTCGAGGAGATAATTGCGATCGGTTTGATCCAATAGTTGATTGATTTGCGAGAACTGAAGCTCAATGATGCGTTTGATGGCATCTTTCTCTTGGATCCGTTCCTGTTCATACGTTTGAGTTTTGGCCTCGTATTCGCTGAGTTCAGCCTGATATGCGGTTTCAAGGGCCTGAATGCGTTGCGCATAACGGGCTTCAGCTTGTTCCTTCAAGGAGATGAGTTCCGTGATCACGCCTTGATAGTGTTCGCGATCGATCTGAGGGCCTTCAGTGAAATAGACTTCAAGATATTGATCGACGAGCGCTTTGGATGCTTCATCGAGTTCGATCTCCGCGACCTTGAGGCGGTATTGGTAGCGTTTATTCAGGCTTTCAAGTCCGTTGTAGAACGTGGGATCGAGCAAGTTGACCTTTTGTTCGAGATAAGGTTTGAGCACCTCATAGCGTTGTTTTGCTTCGAGATAATGCTCACGCATCTCAAGGATGGTATCCTGACGAATCTTATCCGCATCTTCCAAGGCGTCATCAAGGTGCTGGTCGAGATCTCGGAGTCGCCGCTTGGTTTCTGCGATTGTGGGGTCTTGAGCTTGTTCTTTGAGGACCTTCTCGCGTTCGGCGTCGAAATGTGTCCGCTTTCCGACCATTTGATGCTCGATCGCTTTGACTTGCTTATGATCGGAAGACTCCTGGATCAGTTTGGCGTTTTGATATAAACTTGACTGATAGTCATAATCGATGGACTTCAGGCGTTGGGTATACTTTCTGTTCGCGTTTTGAATGATCTCGTCGAAATAGCCACGTTCCTCATCGACGGCTTTGATGATGGCTTCAACGCGTAAGCGGAACTCGGATTCCGCGAGGTCAAGTTGCTCCTGAGCAAAGCGCATCTGGTTTTCGTATGTGGTGAGAATGAACGCGTTGTTGATGTGGTTTTCCTGTTCGACGCGTTGAGATTGCATGACGAGATAATTGAGCTCGTTCTCATACATCGTCCGAAAGTGCAAAGCTTTGATATCGTATTCCTTGAGGACCAATTTGACTTTGGCAGCACTTTCGGCGACTTGAATATTGTGGGTCTCTCGACTGCGGATGTCGTTGACGATGACGGAAACGACTTCGGAATTCCACTTTCTGTTGATGTTCGCGCGTTCGGTCAAATATTCCAAATGGTAATTCATCGCACTCTCGAAGCGATCGATCAGCAGTCGTTCTTTTTGGATTGAGTGCTTTTGCGATAGTTGATCGTATTTGCGATCACACAGATTGAGCTGCAAGCGATGGATCAATTGGAGCACTTCCGATTCTTGAAGCAATATCTGCTTCTTAACCTGATGGACAAGCCTCATTTCAATTTCGTTAATCTGGCTTTTGATCGATAGGGTGTCGATATCGTAATTGATGTTCGTCTTGAGTTCTTTGTTCATCGCGAGGATGGAGAGGAAGTTGATTTCTTCCTTGATGATCTTGGACGATTCGTCTCCGATGGCCTGAGCGAGGAAGGTGTCATGTTGCATCAACTCCTGATAGAGCAGAAGGGTGCGCTCGAGATCCATGGTCAGGTTCGTGGCATGCAGTTTGAAAGCGGTGAGAAGTTCGTTTTTGATCTTGCGTTGACGCGCAAGCATCCTGTGCGCTTTTCGCTGAGACGATTGGATTCGTTTCTCGTAGTTTTCTAGATAGGTGTAGACCTCAAGCAAGCGGCGAAGTTCCGCTTTGTTGCC
>JAQVTV010000034.1 GCA_028699855.1 Candidatus Izemoplasmatales bacterium
AAGATCGCTGTACAGTTCCCTTTCTGTCGCGGATATCGAAAACGTTGACGTGATGCTCGACTCCAAAGAAATCGTCACGATCACCAACAGCAATTACCGGGCATTCATTCAGAAGAGTCAATCCGCGAAAGAGCGCAAAGATATCTTTGAAGCCGTGTTCTCTTATTACGACACCCACAAAAACACCTATGCCCAAATCTATAAAACGGTCCTTGAAGCGGATTATGCGCTGATGAAATCACGTAAATACGCCAGTTCATTGGAAAGTTACCTCTTCAACAACCAAATCCCGACTGAAGTTTATTCTTCACTCTCGGAAGTCGCCCGCAATCATACGGCACCGATCAAGAAATATCTCGCCTTGCGCACACAGATCCTCGGTCTCGAAAAACACCACACATATGATCGCTTTCTTGAACTTGCGCGCAGTGACAAACAATACTCATACGCAGAGGCAAAAGCCTTGTTTTTTGCATCAATCCGCCATTTCCCAGAAGATTTCCAAGCCAAGGCACGAGAAGTCATCCGCGATGGTTTTGTCGATGTGGAAGAACAACCCGGCAAACGTACCGGTGCGTATTCTTCTTCCATTCCCGACGTTCATCCTTTCATTCTGCTGAATTACTCCAATACGCTTGCGGACGTTTTCACGCTCGCGCATGAGGCCGGTCATTCCATGCATTCGCTCTATGCGATGGAACATCAGCCACCCCTCTTGCAAGAATACACCATCTTCGTCGCTGAAGTCGCTTCGACGTTCAACGAACACAATCTCCTCGATTACTTCATTCACGAAAGCAACGCGTCGAAATCCGAAAAGATCATGTTGCTGCAACGTGCGATCGACGATATCCTCGCCACTTTCTATCGCCAGACCCTCTTTGCCATTTATGAGCTCGAAACCCATCGGATGATCGAATCCGGTCAACCGATCACTGCCGATCATTTATCGCAAGTCATGATCAAGCTCTATCAGGAGTTCTATGATATCGACATCACCGAGGAAACGGTGAAGCAATACGACTGGGCCTACATTCCTCATTTGTTCTACACACCGTTTTATGTCTACCAATATGCAACAAGTTTCGCCGCATCGCTCAAACTCTATGAAGACGTGAAATCCGGTGTCGAAGGCGCATTCGACCGCTATATCGGCCTATTGTCTTCCGGAGGAAGCGATTATCCGATGAACCAGTTGAAGGCCGCCGGCGTGGATTTGACGAAAAAGGACAGTTTCCTCGCCGTCGTCAAACGCATGGAAGATCTCGTCAATCAACTTGAAAGCGTCATCCAAAAATAAACACGCTTCATCCATCCTTAGATCGGACATCCCACGAAGGGTTGTCCGATTTTTTGTCATCGTCCCCGTAGAACCGATATGAATAATTTTACGAACCACATGATTGTGAGTTGAAATATCCTGATTCCCATGCTATAATGATGAAAACGAAGATATGGATGAGTACCTCTGCTTTTCCGCTATCAGAGACCTTGTGGCAGGTGCGAACAAGGACGGACCCAGAGGGAATGGACCATGGAGTGATGTCAATCGCATCCGCTTCCCGCGTTATCAGGATCAAGCGCCGGCATGAATGTGTCGGAATTAAGGTGGCACCGCGACAACATCGTCCTTGTATTTGGGCGATTTTTTTATTATTAGGAGGTCTGTTATGAAAACCATTTTATCTGGCATCAAACCCTCGGGTTCATTAACCTTAGGCAATTACATTGGAGCCATCAAGCAGTTTGTCCAACTCCAGCAACACATGGATGATGCTATTTTTTACTTGTTCGTCGCCGATTTGCACGCCATCACGGTCGAACAAAAAAAGTCCGATCTGCTTACCGCCATTCGCCAGGTGGCCGGCATGTACCTCGCTGCCGGACTCGATCCTGCCAAAACCGTTTTGTTCATCCAATCCGAGATTCCCCAACACGCGGAACTGGGATATCTTTTGCAATGCAACACCTATATGGGTGAACTGGAACGGATGACACAGTATAAAGACAAAAACAGGAAACAAGACACAAGTCTCACTTCTGCTTTGTTCACCTACCCTGCGTTGATGGCGGCAGACATCTTGCTCTATGATGCGGATTATGTCCCCGTCGGTGACGACCAGAAGCAACATCTCGAACTCGCGCGCGACATCGCCATCCGCATGAATCACCGCTATGGCGATTGTTTCAAAGTTCCGGAACCCATCATTCCCGAAGTCGGTGCAAGGATCATGGATTTGCAAAACCCCGGGAAGAAAATGAGCAAATCGGACGAATCGGACAAAGGTTATGTATCCCTATTTGATGACGAAGCGACCATCATCAAAAAAATCAAATCCGCCGTGACCGACTCCATCGGCATCGTCCAATTCGATCCCGTTCATCAGCCAGGTGTCAGTAATCTTCTCACGATCTACGCAACTCTCACAGAGTTGTCGATTCAAGATATTTGCGCCAAATACGAATCGAAGGGCTATAAAGAGTTCAAAGAAGACCTGGCACACATCGTCGCCTCGACGCTGAAACCGCTCAAAGCACGCTATGATGCCATCACATCCTCATCCGAGCTCGACCGCATCCTTGACGAGGGCCGAGAAATAGCCAGCGCTTACGCGCAAAAGAAACTCCGGAAAATCAAGCAAAAGATCGGCTTGGGACGAAAAAAATAAACCAATCGAAGTTGGTTTATTGTCGTCTTACACCATGAGTTTCACAATTGGTTGATATCCGAGATGACTCGGGTGATCGCTTCCTGAGCTTGTTGTTCATCGGCTCCCGTGAAAATGATCTTGAACACTTTGTTTTGCGGAATGCCAAGCGAAAGGACCCCCATGATCGATTTCATATTGATCCGTCGGTCATCGCATTCCAAAACCATGTCACATTGAAAACTATTGGCTTTGCCGACAAGCATCGTGGCCGGCCGCGCATGCAGTCCGAAGGGATAAATGATCTTATACTTCGTTTCAATCATGAGGCATGCTCCTTCATGCGTTTTTGAATTTCGTTCGCATACAGGTCAGCATGGGGTGTCAGCATGAACTTGACGAACTTCCCACTGACAAAAATCCCGTTCGCCCCAAAAGATTTCAAGTCCTCAAAATCACATTTTTTGATGTGAACGAGTTCAAACTTCAACCGACTTCCGGTCGGTTGAAAACCGGATATATTGTCGATGCCACCCAAAATGGCGATGAGCTGATCAATGCGCTCGTCCGGAATGCGCGAGACCGTTTTCTTGCGAGAACGCACGATAAGGATCACCACGGACACCACACCCAAAATGATGAGCAGGCCCAACAAATATTGGAAAATCCCTAACATTAAACCTGTCAATTGACCGAACATAATAAACACCTCTATGACATATTGTATCATATCCCTCATAAAAAGGAATGCTATTCACGTTGTTTTTCCAAAATCATTTACTTGATTTTCTCCGCAAAATCAAGTATAATCGCAAAGAAAGAATAGGTGATTCACATGAATGCGGTCGTAGAAGCGATCATAGAAATCCCCATGGGGACACAAAATAAATACGAAGTCGATAAAATCAAGCATCGGATCAAATTGAGCCGCGTATTGTATTCCAAGATGACTTATCCTGCCGAATACGGCTTTATCGAGGACACCCTCGCCGAAGACGGAGATCCGCTTGACATCCTTGTATTGGCGACCACACAAACCTTTCCCGGATGCATTGTCGATGCGCGAGTCGTCGGTTACCTCGATATGTTTGATTCCGGTGAACATGATGAGAAAATCATCGCTGTCGTCGATGCCGATCCGCGTTTTGAGGACATCCATGACATCACGCATATCAAGGAACTGCAGTTGAAAGAGATCAAACTCTTCTTTCGGAATTACAAAGAGCTTCTGCCAGACCACCATGTCGAAGTATTGGATTACTACCCACAAAAAGATGCCCTTAGATTGATCGAAAGGTATCGGGAAAGTTATAACAAAGCGAAAGCGCGGGAGTAATCCGCGCTTTTTTTCATGTCCTTTGAAAAACCAGTTGACCGTTGACGAAGACCATCCGTGTCTTGGTCAGATAATGGAATGGATGATTATCCCAGACGACGATATCCGCGTCTTTATTCACTTCAATCGAACCCAGGCGATCACCGATGCCATTGATGCGCGCAGCCTGAATCGTGACCGCGCGGAACGCTTCCAGTTCAGGAAGCCCCTCGCGGACAAAAAGCGCGGCTTGCGTCAAAGCATTTGCCAAATGGATGACGGGATGATCGGTCATAATCGCAAACTCGATACCCGCTTCATAAAGCATTTTCGCCGACTGAAAACTCTTGTTTCTCAACTCATATTTGGATTTGCTTCCAAGCGTTGGACCAATGATGACCTTTTGATTGTGGGCTTTCAGATATTCCAGCAACAAATGACCCTCTGTCGCGTGTTCAATCGTTCCTTGGAGTTGGAACTCCTCAATGATCCGGATGGCCGTGACGATATCATCTTGCTGGTGCGCATGGATTTTCACGGGAAGACCGGTGAACACACGAGAAAGAGATTCCCATTTCATGTTGAAGTCAGGCGGATTGGCCTCTTTACCTTCTTGGATGAGTTTGGCATAAGCGTTCTTCTTTGATAGGTACTCCTTGGCTTTATGCAAGGATTCGCGAATGAGCGCCGCCGAAGCCATGCGCGTTTGTGGCGCGAGGTTTTTGCCATGGTATACCCGTTTGGGATTTTCTCCCAAAGCCATTTTCATCGATGATTCGCTTGAGACCAGCATATCGTCGATGGTTTTCCCATAGGTTTTCAGTATGCAAAACGTACCGCCGATCACATTCGCGCTCCCGGGGCCCGTCACGACGGTGGTCACGCCGGACTCCAAGGCTTCGGTAAAAGCGACATCTTGAGGTTTGATGGCATCGATCGCTCTGAGTTCCGGATAGACAGGATGTGTCATCTCATTGACGTCGAGACCTTCAAACCCGATCGATTCTTCAAAGATGCCGATGTGGCAATGGGGATCGATGATTCCCGGAGTGACGAAAGCGTTTTTTAAATCCAAAACTTCAGCCGCGGAGTCTTGACCCTCAGTCATCGGTCCGACGTGTTGGATTTTTCCATGGTCGATGACAATATCAACAGTCTCATAGTTGATATCCGCCATTCCGATCAGATGGGCGTTTTTCAAAATAAGCATATTATTTCCTCCCTTGTTTCATGACAAGATTGATCAATACGTTCACACCAGTCATCATCGCATTCTCATCGATATTGAATCGCGGGTGATGGAGGCCATAGGATGTCCTTTCGTCTTTTCTCGTGCCCATCCAGGCGATAGCACCGGGCGCAAGTTCAAGATAACGGAAAAAGTCCTCGCCGCCCATGGTTGGTTGCTCCATCAAGGAAATGGCGTTCGGAGCCACCGATGAAGTCACGACGTCGATCACATCGTCGACGGCATCGGGGTGATTGAAGACCGGATCGTATTCATCGATGATGGAGATGTCAACCATGCCGCGATGCGCCTTCGCAATCGCACTGATCCGTGATTCGATCTCATGTTTGATGTGGTCTTTGACCCTATTCGAAAAGGTGCGGATCGTCCCTTGAATCATGACGGTCTCGGGAATGATATTATGCGTGGTTCCGCCATGTACTTGCGTGACGCTTACCACCGCGGAGTTCAGATAATCCTCGGTTTTCGGGACAAGACTCGCAAGCTCCATCACCGCTTCCGATTGCATCACAATCGGATTGATCCCGAGTTGAGGATAAGCCGCATGACACCCTTTGCCACGGAAAACGATCGTGAATGTCGAAACAGACGCGAACATCACACCCCGTTTGAGCGCAAAACTGCCTGACGGCCATTCGGGTGAGACATGCAAGGCATAGAATCGCGTCACATCCTTGAGCAATCCTGAATCCACGAGCGCTTTCGCACCACCGGGATGCGGTCCTTCTTCCGCTTCCTGAAAGATCAGTTTGATTGTGCCACAAAACATATCCTTGTGATTCACCAGGAAACTCGCCGCCCCCAAAAGCATCGCCGTGTGGGCATCATGTCCACATGCGTGCATCACGCCGGGATGATTGGAACGATAGTCGATATCCTCATTCAATTCCTCTAAGTTCAACGCATCGATGTCAGCTCTTAACCCCACCACAGGACCCTCACCATTCATGATGGTACCAATCAGTGAGTTGGTGCCCACATGTGGCGTCACCGCGATTCCCAAACGCTTCAGCTCCGCTTCGATGAAATCATGGGTTTCGCGCACTTGGAAACCCACTTCGGGATAAGCATGAAGCCTGCGTCTGTACGCGATGATATCATCGCGCAAATATCTGATCTGATCAAGATGAATCATGATTTACCTCGCTTTCGAAGCCTATCAGCCAAAAACCTATATCTCGCTCAACCAATCTTCTTATGAATCACTATGAAGATTCTTTCTGTGAAAGAGGTAATGCACGAGCACATATCCCCCAATCAATAGAACCACTCCCAGAGCGATGACCAGCGGATGGGTCTGCACATAATCCCAGAAGTGATGATATATGGGCAATTGGTCACTATATGACGCTCCAGTCAATGGATCGCGGATTTCGAGAAATATGGCAATGACGGACGCCGTGATAAACCCGATCACCGCGGCATAGAATTGCCGCGGATGGCGTTTCATCATCCGTTCGATGAGATTACTGAAAACAATGATGCCAACGGCGATTCCCAAAGCGAACGGGATTAAAACAAAGAGGTTGTAGCCAATGACACTGAAATCGAAGACATGACCGATCACATTCGTCACAATCGCGGTATAAACACCTAGGGTCATCAATAATGCGGAGCCGCTGATACCCGGGACAATCATCGTCATCGACGAAACCATCCCCAAAAGAAATATCCAGACGAAACTGCCGAAACCAACCGGAAACACCGTTTGGTTTCCTTGATAGAGATTCGCCCCTATGACGAGTCCCACCACTGCCATGAATGCCAAGAGTGCGGCGATGATCATCGATGGCCGCAAAGGCTTCGCCCCCATTTCACGGACCAAATTGGGCACACCTCCGAGCAACAACCCGATAAAGAGCATCAAAACCAGCCAAGAATTCCAACTGAGCAGAATCCCTAACAATGCCGCCAAGCCGATCACCGATATGGCAATTCCAAGGAACAGCGGCACCAAGAAAGCAAGGCTTTGACGAAACTCCTTGAAAATTTTACCGATGGCGTGAACCAATTTCTCATAGACACCCAAATACATGGCGACTGTTCCCCCGCTTAAACCGGGAATGATAAACGCCAATCCAATCAAAAACCCTTTGCATATCAAAATGATGAATGTCATGGTTCCACCTCGTCTTGAACATTGCCCAACAAATCATACGCGTTGGTATCGGTGATGCGTACGTTGACGATATCGCCGATCGCATGTTGCTTATGGCTTTGAAATACAATATAACCATCCACATCATCAGGCGCAAACGCGTAACTTCGTCCATAATAGTATTCGCTTTCAGGATCGTAATGCTCGATGAGTGTCGTATGGACCCTGTTTTTTTGCCGCCGATGATTTTCTTGTGAAATCCTTCTTTGAAGCAACATGATCCGTTCCTTGCGCAATGACTTCGTCGCTTCATCGATTTGATCTGGGTAGTCCTTAGCTAAAGTGTCTTCTTCCGGCGAATAAGCGAACACACCCAAACGATCGAAACGCGTCAACCTCACAAACTCTTCCAACAGACGAAAATCCGCTTCGCTTTCGCCGGGAAAGCCGACAATCAATGTCGTGCGGATCACCGCGTCCGGCATAAGACTCCGAATCCGGTCAATCAAAGCGGAAATTTCAACCGAGCTACCACGACGATGCATCCGCTTGAGTACAGGATCAGCGATATGTTGCACCGGTATGTCAAAATATCGGGCTATTTTCGGTTGTCGTTCAATGAGGCGCAATAGGTCCTCGGATATTTCTTCCGGATATAGGTAGAGCAAACGAACGAGAAACAACCCCTCCATTTGACATATGCGTTCGAGCAATCGTACAATCGATTCTCCGCCTGATAAATCGCGTCCATAACGCGTAGTATCTTGACTGACCAAATTGATCTCTTTCGCGCCACCCGAAATCAACCATCGGCACTCGTCGATGATTTCTTGCTCGGGGCGCGAGCGGAATGGACCCCGAATCAAAGGTATGGCGCAATAGGTACAGCGATTGTCACAACCTTCCGAGATTTTCACGTAAGGTGCGTATGGCCCAGCCGTGAGCAGACGCCTTTGATATGATAGCGGAAAAAAAGTCGTATGCGATGGAGCGAATATTTTAGCCAACACCTGATGAAGTCTGGGATAGTCGCTGAGCGGAATCACATGATCAATGAATGGCATCTGCGCCATGATTTGTGCCCGATAACGTTCCGCATAACATCCCATCACGACCAATTTCTTGCCGTATTGATGCATTTCATGAATCGTTGCGATTGTCTCTTCCCGCGCGGCTTCG
>JAQVTV010000035.1 GCA_028699855.1 Candidatus Izemoplasmatales bacterium
AGTCTCCGACGATCACGGGAGGCCATATCGAACCCCCCAACGGCGGACTCGCTTTTCTTTTCTACAGCGCTTATGTGATGACTCAGAACGAAGCTTATCTCGACGGGGCCACAGCGGTTTTGGACTATTTCCAGGACTATCAGAAGAATCCCAATTATGAAGCGATGACGGATTATGCGCCGCTGATCGCGGCCATCCTGAATTTCAATCATGGCACCCAGTATGATGTCGGCAAGTTCCTCGATTTCCTCTTTGAGGAGGATTCCGCGTTCCGTCCCGGATGGTCGGTCATGAGTGGCACTTTGGGAGGAAAACAGGTTTCAGGACTCGTGGGCCAATCGGGAGATTATGCGTTTTCGATGAATACCTTCCATCTCGCCAGCGTGCTCGCACCCTTGGTGAAGTATGATGCCCGCTATACCGATGCAATCGGTCAATATCTCTATAACGTCTATCAGAACGCTCGGCTCTTTTTCCCGACCGAGCATCCTTTATCCCAACAAACGATGACGACTTTTTTGAGCTTTGATTTATACGGGAGCATTTGTTACGAAGGTTTCCGTGGCCATTACGGCGGCGTCGATGGCCTCGCCATGGGCGATGCCACCGCCATGTTCGGACAACCATCCGATCTCAGTCTGTACAGTGCCGCGTTTCTTGGAAGTTATGCGGGAATGATACAAGACGTCCAAAACAATGGAATGATCCTCTATGATCTCAACGTGACCGACGCGTTTGGGAATCGCAATCAGCCCTATTTTCTCGCCTATAATCCCTCCGGGTCCGATCAGACACTTCGTTTCGATGGTCCCGAATATGCTTATGATGTTTTTGATGTGACACATAACCGGATTCTCGCCCGTAACGTCCAAGGGACCATTTCCTTGCTTGTGGAGAAGCAATCGGGTACCGCATTTGTGCTTTTGCCGGTTTCAAGCAGCTATCTGTTGGAAGCAGGCACCATCACCGCCAACGGCGAAAAAATCGCTTCATTGAAGCCGGCTGTGAATATCAATCTTCCGACACGCGCCCAACTGACTTCATCCAGTGTGATCCCGATCGATTTCCAGGCGACGATGGCAGATCCGATCACACATATGCAGATCTATTTCGGCTCGATCCTCGCATATTCCGGCGTGCCGATCTCCGAATTTTCTTATGATAAGGCATTATTGCCCGATACCGATTATGAAATTAAAATCATGGTTACGACCGAAGGTGGCCTTATGGATTATGTCACCAAGCGTGTCGTCTGTTACTAGGAGGAAACGTCATGAAAAAATGGTTGATCACGGTGTTGACAGTTGGTTTCTTGTTCGTGTTGATCGGTTGTCAAGCCGATACCACTGCCATGCCTACCACTTCACCGACTACGACGCCTCCCTCGACGCAAACGCCGACCTCGACAAATGCGACATTCCCGGTTTGGGACACCCAATCCATTCGTTACGAGGCCCTGCATATTCGCAGTTTCGGTAGTGGCACACCCGCCGGTACCGTCCATTATGACAGCGTGAATGACCAAGCGGTGATATGGAATATCGATGCGTCCTTGGATAATTACGGCGGTGTGCAGACACCGATGATGGCACTTGATTTTTCACAGGCGGTCATTTTCCAAATGGAAGTCGTCGATGTGTATATGCAATACATCGTCAAACTCGCGGTCCAGGGAGAGAGCGAATACTATTATGTCCTTTCCGATGAACCGACCACGGGACTCGTCTCCATCAACGTCGTCGACGCGATGTTGTCGGAAAAATACCGCACGCGCAATACCCAACCCGATCCCGGTTATCAGAGCGGTTGGAAATATGCGGGTCAGACCAAGAATTGCTCATTCCACATCTTGGCCAAAGGCCCGGATGGGGAGAAGCAGACCGCCGAACTCGTCATCAAAAGCATTTCCATTTTCAACAATATGGCACCCCTTGAGGAAATATCCATCACTGCGCCCGGTGTGGAAGGCAATGTCCTGACGCAGATGAAACAGGCGCCCTCGATCCAGTTGGGCACTGCTTTCACACCCCAGGAAGGATTCGACGACACCGTCTTGTGGTCGAGCGACGACCCACAGATTGCCAGGGTGGATGAAGAAGGCAATCTATGTTTTGTGGGCGTAGGCATCACTGAGATTCATGCGACTGCATTGATCGACCAAAGCAAGCGTGCTTCGATGACCATCAATGTGCTGAGCGGCTTTGAACAACCGGCCCACTTGCGCTCCGAACTCGAAAAGTTGCGGTTTGATGGTACAGCGAGTGATCGCGATCGCTTCAACGATCTCTTTCAAACGACGTGGGGAGAAGATATCCACCTTCAATTTTCCCTGCCCGCGCATCCGCTTTTGTCTGTGAGATTTCAAGAACAATCTATGAAGATCGATAATCACTTCGATGTCGATTCCGCCTCAAACCGTGCCATCGCCGATCAAGATCTCGATGGCACGAAAGCCTTTCTCGAGATTCCTTTGGCCGAAACCGCGACGATTTATCGTCTGAGCGATGGCGTGTTGGTTTCCGAGTCGCTTGATTCCATCAAAATCGCCTATGCCGACTATGATGCAGGTTACACGAAACGCCAAGCCAACCAAGAACGGATTATGGTCGTATACCCATCAGGCGTGATCAAGAAACTCGAGATTCACCAACAACCCGTACGCGTGATCAAGGATGATCAAGCCGCAGACTTTCTGGATGATACGCTCTGGATCGTTCCGGATCGAACAAAGCAAGCGCTTGATCCCGTCGCGCATCAATTGTCTCCGGCATTGATCTCTTTGGAAGTGGATGGCATCAAGATCAAGCAAAACAAATACCCCGAAGCCAAGTACTGTTTCGGAGGCATCATATCATCGATGATTTCCATCGATGATATCTCCCCCGTCGAATTGCAGATCGATGTGGCGCGCACGAACGCGTACAACGAGTTCGTCCAAACGATGTGGGAAGTCAAAATCATCTATTATCACACGGATGGCAGCACGGTCGTGAGTTCCACACCTTTGAAACTCACCTCCAGCCAAGATTCCGGCTTCTATTCATTCGTCTTCACACCGGCTTATCGTCATTTTCGATTGTATCTCGTCGCGAACGGATCCGATATCGGCCAACAGTTCCCGGATGCGGAAATCGTGGTATCTTCATTGAAACTGCTCCTCCTTGAAGCGGGAGCGTAGGAGAACGATATGCACAAACAACTGATCATCGACAAAAGCATGGTTTTGCCTTCGCGTCCCGATTTCGAAGTCATCGGTGTTTTTAATCCTGCCATCATTCAAGTGGACGATCAATATGTGATGATCGCGCGGGTCGCCGAAGGCGTCAAACAAAGCGATCCGGATTTCATCTATGTGCCCCATTTCATCCATGCCAAAGGCGTCAAGATCGAAAAGATCCCGAGACATTCGCCCGATTATGACTATTCCGATCCGCGGATCATCAAGAATACCCATCAAACCTTTCTGACTTCGGTATCGCATTTTCGGATCGTTCGGAGTCGTAACGGAATTGATTTCGATTTTGAACACGCGGAGATGTTGTTTCCGGATAATATCTACGAAGAATATGGAATCGAAGATCCGCGGATCACGAAGATCGGGGATGCGTATTATGTGACCTTTTCCGCGGTAAGTTCGAACGGAATCAACGTCCGTTTGATGAAGACCGTGGATTTCAAGAAATTCAAACGCTTCGGCAATATCCTGCATTCCGACAACAAAGACTGCGTCTTGTTTCCCGAAAAGATCAACGGCCGTTTTTATGCCTTGCATCGGCCGAGCATCTCCCAGTTCGGCAAGCTCGACATCTGGCTCGCTGAAAGCGACAACCTCTCCGATTGGGGCAATCATCAAATCATGCTCGATGCCCGGATCAACTATCAGCCTTCCGTTCGTATCGGTGCAGGGGCGGTGCCCTTTTTGACCAATCGAGGCTGGGTGGTCATCTATCATAGCGCCGATTGTCATCACCGTTATCATCTCTCGGCGATGTTGCTTGATCGGAGCGATCCGCATCGGATTCTCATGAAGAGCAAAGAGCCGCTCATCACTCCGACAGAATGTTATGAGCAGAAGGGGTTCGTCAATGATGTCGTTTTCACGTGCGGGTTGATCGAAGGCGACGGGTATCTTGACATCTATTACGGTGTCTGTGACGAACACATCGCCAAGTGCCGCTTGTCGATGCAGGAATTATGGGACAACTTGGAGGCGATCTGATGAAGAAGATCGTGCTCCTCATTGGAATGTTGGGGCTCTTCCTCGGCATCTCCGGGTGTCAAAATAACCTCTCCGACACACTTCGCATCGCCCTTGATATCGAAGATGAAGGGCGGTATGATGACCTCTTCACGCTTTTCTATGAAACCACAGGCATCACGGTATCCGCGACCTATGGACAGGATATCTCCAAACTGATCTCTACGCCCTATGAACCCGACATCATCAAGACCTCGACGGTCTTAATCGATGCGATGTATCAGATCTTCCTCGATATGACGCCTTTGATCGACGAAGATCCCGACATCTCACTTGATCAATACCATGATGTGTTGATCGATGCCTTGATGATCGATGGGAAGATCTATGCCCTGCCCACGTCGATCAACACCTCATTGCTTTACTATAACAAAAGCCTTTTCGATCAGGAAGCCGATGCCATCCGCCTCGCACTGGACCTCGAACCGACGGAGAGCGTCTATCCCCGGAGTGATTGGACGTACGACGACTATGTCAAGGCCGGTGTAGCGCTTTCGAAGTACCAGATGGTCGGAGGGAACCGCGTCTATTCTCAGTTCGGTGCGGAAACCCAACTGAATTGGTGGGGAGAATGGTTGGTCTACCTCAATCATATGGGGGGCAGTTTCTATCAAGAGAACACGATGAATCGCGTGACCGCTATCACTTCGGAAGCCGCGATCCAGGCCACGACGTTTTTCCGGCAAAAATCGATGGGCGATGCTTCCGAAAAGTTCGCGCCCGATGCGATCGAAAGCGCTTCGAGCTATTCGTTCCTCTCAGGCAACGTCGGGATGATCTTCGGCGGTCATATGGGCGATTGGTTCAGCTATGATGCTTTGGGCCTCGATTGGGACATCCAGGTATTACCTACGCCCGTGGGTCGGCCCGATGCCCAGGGCGGCGAAATCTCCGCCGATGCCTTCGGAATTTCCGTGCGATCCAAGAAAGTCACCGAAGCTTTCATGTTTCTCAAGATGTGGGCCGGCGAAGCCGGTGCCATCCAAATGTATGAAAACGGAAAGATCGGAGCTTTGAAAAATATGGAAGCTTTGATTCTCGCTTTGCCCGAGCATCAACAAAAACCCATCAACCTCAGCGCGGTCTTTCAAGCGGCTGAGATCGCGATCACCCTCCCCAGAGAAAAAGACTTCTCGAAAGTGATGCGGGAGATGGTGATGAGTGAAATCTACAAATTGATGTATTCAGGTCGCGGTGCGGAAACGGATGTGGCGCTCGTGCTATCACGCATCAAAACGCAAGTCGACCAATATTATCGAAATCTCTACGGATGATGAGGCGCGGATGAAATCCAAGAACACATTCACCAAAAAAGCCTTCATGAAGGACTATCGCTTCTTCCTGATGTTCGCGGGAATTTCCCTCGTCGGCTTTTTGTTGTTCTATCTCTATCCGATCATCCGCACCTTGATGCTTTCGTTCACCGACAAGACGATCTATTCCCTGGTCACCACGCGCCTCGGTTGGGACAATTACGTCTACGCTTTGACCAAGGATCCTTTGTTCTTCGAATCGATCAAACTCAGTCTCATTTTCGCATTCACCAGCGGCATCATGGTCTTGATCACCTCATTGGTCCTGGCGATGTTGCTCAACCAAAAGGTGCGCTTCATCGGCGTCTTCCGCACGATCTACTTTCTCCCCTTCATCATTCCTTCCTTCGCGGTGGGCGCGGTGTACAAGAATTTGTTTCATCCGACTTCGGGACTGATCAACTCGATTCTGTCATTCGTCGGGTTCACGGATCTACCTGCATGGTACCGGACGCCCGATACCGCGTTGTTGACGATGATTTTGATCAGTTCGATGGGTTTTGGCGTGAAGATGCTCGTCTTCCTCGCGGCTTTGCAGAGGATTCCCGAAGATTATTATGAAGTGGCGCGGCTGGAAGGCGCGACGCCGATGCAACAATTCAAAAAGATCACGCTGCCGTTGATCACGCCCATGGTCTTCTTCAACATCATCCTGATCACGATCGATGGCTTGAAGGCGTTCAACCTCGCCTTTGTCATGGGCAACGGTCAGGGGTTCCCCGCGAATTCGACCTTGCTCTTCCCCATCTATATGTTCATGACCGCCTTCAACATGCCTTTCCGCCTCGGGTATGCCGCGGCGATGGCGTATCTGTTCTTCATTCTGATTTTGGTACTCACCTTGATTCATTTCCTCTTGTCGCGTTTTTACGTGGAAAAGGATGTGAGCTAGATGAGAAAAAAGAACCAGGCGAGAGCCTGGGTGTATATCCCCTTGATTTTCTTCGCGATCATCGCTTTGATGCCTTTGTATTATTTGATCATCACGGCATTCAAGGATTTGAATGAAGCATCGACGATGGCCACGATGTGGCCGAAATCGAACGCGTTGATCGAGAACATCCGTTTCGTCATCACCTATCCCGATTACAAAGTAGTGCGGATGTTCTTCAATACGATGTTCATCTTCGCGCTCAAAACCTTGGGCACGGTGCTCACGTGTTCGCTGGCGGCGTGGGGATTCGCGACCTTCAAATTTCCCGGAAAGAACATCATCTTTTTCGCGCTTCTGACGACGATGATGATTCCCGGAGAGTTGCTTGGCATTCCCATCTATGAGTTCTTCATCTCGACGGGGCTCAAGGAAGTGGCCTATCTTCCTCTGTGGATCTCCGCGTGGTTTGCGACCGATGTGTTCATGATTTTCATGTTCCGTCAGTTCTTCCAGGGGATGCCGAAGCCCTTGATCGAGGCGGCGAGGATGGATGGGTACGGCGAATTCCGGATCTTCTTCAAGATCGTCGTTCCCTTGAATATTCCCGTCTTCACGACCGTCATCCTGTTATACTTTATCGGCACCTACAACGACCTCTACGGTCCCGCGCTCTACATATCGCAGAAGCAGAACTGGGTGATGGCGAACTCGATCTCCATCTTCGAGAATCTGTACAAGAGCGGGTCCAGCGATTATATCGTCCCGTGGAACTATGTGTCGGTGGCATCGCTCATCGCCATGGTCCCGGTCGTATTCTTATTCAGTTTCATGCAGAAACGCTTTATGGAAAGCGTAGCTGGAGGAGGAATCAAACAATGACCCAGTTTGTAGACCAACCCACACCGATCAAAACGTTGCTCGAGACCAAACGGCAGAAATCGATCATCCACAAAGCGACGAAAATCCGTTTTTTGGGCATCGAAGGCTATGATGGGTATAACATCTCGCAAGCCTTTACCCATCAACACCGGACGTACATCGCCGCGCGCGTTGAGAAACGGCAGTCGGAGTTGTCGGAGATCCGCATTTTTGAAAAAGTCGGCGACGATATCTTTGAACTCATCGATCATTGTCTGTGTTTGATGCAGGATCCGTTCGTGACATTTGGCCACGACAAGATTCTCATCGGCGGCACGCGGATTGAACTCGATGAGCAGCGACGGATATCAAATTACTACACTGAAGTTTACGGTGGAGCGACTTTGGCAGAACTGAAACCGATCTTTCGCGCACCGGATCGGATGAAGGATGTCCGAGTCATGGTAGATGATGGCATCCATCTCTTTTCACGCCCGCAAGGCGGCCAGTGTGGCCCGGGGAAGATCGGTTATCGCCATTTTTCTTCGTGTCAGGACATCTCTCCCCAATCGATCAGCGAAGCCCAGGTGCTACACGAACACTTCATCGCGACCGAATGGGGCGGAGTCAATCAAGTATTTAGGTTGAAGAATGGTTTGCTCGGCATCGTCGGCCATATTGCATTGATGAATGGCGATCAGATCCGCCATTATTACGGCATGGTTTTCGCCTTTGATCCTCAAACCAAAAAATCGACGAAAATCAAGATCATTTGTGAACGTTCCGATTTTCCCGATGGTCCTGCGAAGCGCAATGATTTGGTCGATGTCGTCTTCTTGGGCGGCATGAACCGTTTGCATAATGGCTATGCTGAAATCTATACGGGTCTCTCGGATTGCGAAGCGGGCTATGCTGTGATTCACGATCCCTTCCTTGAATGGGAGCAGGATCGATGAAGC
>JAQVTV010000036.1 GCA_028699855.1 Candidatus Izemoplasmatales bacterium
ATACAATGTCTGTGCCTTGATGTTGGACTTCCTCACCTCGAGTGTGATGTCCGTCACTTGAAAAGCCTCAAGGAAACCCAAAGCAAATTCCAATAGCATTTTCCCATGACCTTGACGCTGTCTCATCGGAATGATGTAGAAGTTCATGATCTGCGCATACGGCACATCGATCCACAGACCGATGTGACCGATGAATGTTCCTTCCAGATCCTCAAGCACAAAATAATGACCCAGCGTCTTCTCTGTGAGCTCCGCTATCAAGGTTTGCTCGCCAAGCGTGTGCCCGAAAACGATGCGGTCCATTTCAACGACACGGGGCACATCGGACACTTCCATGGGGCGTACCCGAGCGGACGTTATTGACATTTGTTGCGCTCCGCATCGGTGATCTGCAAGTAATTGGGCACCAATGCATGAATGTCCGTGACTTCGCTCAGGAGATTGCTATGAATGATTTTCATGATATCGGGCCGACCCGCCTCCACAATGGCGACGTTCGGATCCAGTCGTTCCATAAATTCATCGCGTGATTCAAGTGTATCTCCATGGATTGGCTTGAGTAAATGGTCTGATTGTTGAAAGTAAGCCATGAATGCTCGTCCTCTCCGCGCATCGATCATCGGAACGATCCATTCCTGATCGGACGAAGACGCCATCAACGCCAATGTGGAAACCGAATGCACTTTGATGTGATTGAGATAACCGATCATCTTGGCGATGGTGACGCCGATTCTCACACCAGTATAACTCCCCGGCCCGACACCGATCACCACTTCGTCCATATCGGTCAACTTCAACGCATGTTGTTCGAGCAAAGCCACTAAATGGGGGATAATGGTAACGGAATGATTGTTCATTCCCTGTTCATACACCCAGCCCACTTCTCGATCATCGATGACGAGGCTGAGGTATATATGATTTGTCGCAGTATCGATGGCCAATCGTTTCCACGATGGTTTCATAATCGCCACTTCCTTCAATGATGATTTTTCGAGCATCTTCACTCGTTCTGAGAATATCCAAACTCAATATGGATTCAGGCAACATTTGCCTGATATACGGATACCATTCGACCACGCTGATGCCTTCATTGTATATGTATTCATCGAGTTCGTAGTCATAACCGATATCCTCTAGTCGGTACACGTCCATATGGTATAGGGGAATCTCCCCCTGATAAACCTTCAAAATGGTAAATGTGGGTGAATTCACCGTGTCTTGAATCGCCAGATACCGGGCTAAGAATTTAGTGAATGTCGTTTTCCCGCTGCCTAAATCGCCTTTAAGGCCGATAACCCATCCGCTCATGGCGCATTCTGCCACAATGCCCGCAATGCGCTCCATATCCTTGAGCGAGGAAATCATGAGTGTCTTTTTCATCTCTAATCATCCATTCATCTTTCTATCTTTCGATTATATCACAAAATTCGATTTCATCCTATATGACGTTCGACCAAATAGAGGAGAAAACTGCATATTCCCTGAACTCTTTTGAGTCATTTTTGGGATTTGTGTTATAATATGGGCGAGGAGTATGGCAACCATCAGTCTTTCATACCCGCTTGCCATAGGAATGCCCATGTTTCTGATCATACATAATCCCTTATCAAACAATCGGAAGTCCAAAAAAACGACGAATAAGATGGTCAAATTTTTTAAGCGACATCAAATCCCTTTCAATCTCCGTTCAAGCCTGAAGATCGAAAACTTGACGGATTATCTCGACAAAAACCCATCCATCACCGATATTTTGTTTCTCGGGGGCGATGGTTCCATCAATTATCTGATCAACAGTGTGGACATCCGCAAAATCAAACAAAACATCTATTTAGCGAAAAGCGGTTCGGGGAACGATTTCCTTCGCAGCCTCAAGGGCGTTTCCGCATCGAGCGTTACCATCGGGCAAGCCCAGATGAATGGCGATCGATCGACCTACTTCATCAACGGATCCGGGATCGGCATCGATGCCTCCGTCTGTCATTATGTCAATATCGACACCAAAAAAAGCAAACTGTCTTACTTCATCAACGTCTTCCGCGCGGTGTCGCATTATAAACGCAACACCATGGATGTCATCGTCGATGGCAAAGAGTACCACTTCCATGATTGTTATTTCGTCGCCATCCAAAACGGGAAATACTTTGGCGGCGGCATGAAAGTAGCGCCGCAAGCGAATATCCATGACGATCGCTATGTCGTCTGTGTCGCCCATAATCTCAACGGATTCTTGTTACAATTACTATTCTTGTCCATTTATCCGGGATTCCATACATCATTGAAAAAATGGATCACCATGCTGTCCGGTAAAGAAATCATCGTGAAGAGCCCTGATATCAAATATATGCAAGCAGACGGGGAAGTCATCGACAATGTGAACACGCTCAGCGTCAAAAAAGCTTTTTCCAAGACCTTCATCGCCTTTAACAAAGCCAAAATCAAGAAAGAATATGCCCTTAAGAAATAAAACACCGGAAATTCGGTGTTTTTTTTATCTATTCATGGATGGGATCATATCCCGGTTTCTGAAGCAAGGAAAACATGTTTCTCTTATAGGCTTCAACGCCGGGTTGGTCGAATGGATTGACCCCCAAAACATATCCACTCACGCCACACGAAAGTTCGAAAAAGTAAAAGAGATAACCCAGACTGAAGGCGTCAATTTCCGGAATAGAGAGGATGATATTGGGAACCCCTCCACTCTTGTGCGCCATCAAAGTGCCGCGAAAGGCTTGGGTGTTGACAGCGTTGATGGTCTTGCCTTGAAGATAGTTGAGTTCATCAAGGTCGTTTGACTCCTTTTCAATCACGATATCACGCGTCGATTTTTCCACGTGAAGAATCGTCTCAAAGAGTATTTTGCTTCCTTCTTGAATATATTGACCCAAGGAGTGGAGGTCTGTGGAAAACGATGCGCTCGCAACGAAGAGTCCCTTGCCCTCTTTTCCTTCGGATTCACCAAAGAGTTGTTTCCACCATTCGGAAAATGTGGTCAGTTTCGCTTCGTAATTGACGAGCATCTCAATCATGAACCCTTTGCGATACAGCGCATTCCTAATGGCAGCATATAGATGCACATCATTATCCCAAATACTGTTTCTGCGATAGGCTTTTCGCGCAGCTTTTGCGCCGGACAGGACTTTTTTGATAGGAATGCCTGCCGCGGCCATAGGCAAGAGCCCCACGGGAGTCAAAACACTGAATCTGCCTCCAATATCATCGGGCACGACAAATCGTTCATAGCCGTTTTCTTTGGCAAGTCGAACCAGCGCGCCTTTTGCACTGTCCGTGGTGACGTAAATCCGTGAAGCCGCGCCTTGAATGCCATATTGGGACTCAAGCGCCTTTTTCAAAACCCGAAAAGCGATCGCGGGTTCGGTTGTCGTACCGGATTTCGATATCACGTTGAGACAATAATCCTTGTTGTGCACATAGTCCAGTAGATCCGCAAGATAATCGGAAGAGAGTTGATGCCCGGCAAAAATGATTTCCAGCTTCGACCGACGCACAAAATAAGGCCGCATGAAATCAAGGGCTGCTTTGGTTCCCAAATAGGATCCGCCTATCCCGATGACAACGAGGATTTTGGCCTGCTTACGTATACGTTTCGCTACTTCGATCATCCTTTGAATGTCTAATGGGTCCATGCGCTTTGCGCTATCGAGCCAGCCGCGGTAGGCTGCGCCCGCACCCGTTCCGTTTTCCAAGGTGGCCCGGGCCTCGATGACTTCCCGCTCCAACGCTTCGAGTTCCGTCCGTGTGATAAAATCTTGAACATACGACATATCAAGTTTCAGATATCGATCCATCTTCATATCCTCCTGAAAGGTATCAAAAACATTATATCATAATTTATTAGCCCTGTGCCTCCGTGTTGGAGTGATTATCGCTCGAACCGGTCGATTTTTGCCAATGTTGTCGATATGTGTTAGAATACAAAAGTCAATCCCATTTCTTTTCATCAGTTCAGAAGGAGGACCGGAAATGTTAAAAAGTGGTAAAACCCCTTTGTTTCGAGCCCGAAATATCGAAAAAATCCTTGGGCTCAAGCAGATCTATATCAAACATGAAGGCACCAATCCCACCGGACACAAATGTGATCGCGTGAACGAAGCCATCGTTCGCGATGCACGCAACCGCCATGATTCCAAGATGCTCGTTCAAGGCAGTCTTCGATATATTCAATCGCTTCTTATGTTTGCACAAGCAGAAAATCTGGAAGTCAAAATCCCGCTCTTCAAAAACGAGAGATGGAAACACAAAGCGTTTTCTGGGGATGCTTTCATTGATTTGAGAGGCTCCAAGCACGTCCGATCCGATACCGACCTGCATCAATACGCACGTGAAAACGGATATTATCTCGCCTTGGAAGGGCGCACCGACCAGACAATCAGTCACGTCATACTAGGTGATATCGCCCATGAAATCATCGATAAATCCCTAGGTCCCATCGATCGAATCTATCTTGGCGGCACCTACGGTCATACGCTGAAAAGTACGTACGAGGTGTTTTTGAAACATGCACTGAGCCAGGAAATCGAACACAGCCCCGAAATCATCACGGCCATCGATGTTCCTTCGAAGTCTTCACTCGAGAACACCACCGGCGTTTCGTCGGTCCAAGAGATCTGTCGACATCTCGATTGCCGATATATCGAACCCTCGCCTCGTTGGAAACAAGAAGCTGTGATGTTGCTGAAGAAAGAACAAATACGCACTACCGCTTCTGAATCCTTGGCCTTTGCGGCGTTTCTTCAAGATATAGCCGAGACGCCCGTTTCCACCGGAAAATTCATCATCATACTCGATGGCGGCATCAGCGATATTTCCATCACGCAAGTAAAAGACTTCTCCGAAATGACGCGTTCAGATATAACCTCAATTGTTCGAGATCTGCTCGCGCCCTACCAAGACTCCGAAAAAGAAACTGCCGACGCCATCGATAACGCCATCGACAAAGGTTTCATCCTGATCGCCAAGAGATCCGGACAACTAGAGGGGATATCGGTCGTTGTCCATACCGGATTCAAAGACTTCATCCCAACATACCATCTGGCGTATATCGGCGTCCATAGACAAAGCAAGGGGCGGGGAATCGGAATGGAACTCATTCAAAAAGTCATCGACCTGACCGGAGGCAACGTGTCGCTCCACGTCGATTTATCCAATGCAAAAGCCAAAAAGGTCTATGAAAAAATGGGTTTTGCGCATCGGTACAATAGGATGATTTATACCGATGATTAGGCAAACAAAAAGCGGCAGATTATTTGCCGCTTTTTTGATGTTTCTCGATCCATTTTGGCAACATTGTTTCAAATGGTTTGAAACCTTCACTCAATTGTACGTCTTCGTATTTCTTCCGACCGCGTTTGTTCGCGGCCCTGTAACTCAGACTTACTTTGTTGTCTTCGGTGATTTTGATGACTTTCAAATCTACCGTGTCGCCGACTGTCAAAAAATCTTCAATACTCTTGACAAACCCGTCGCTCATTTCAGAAATGTGAATCAAGCCGTCGACTTCGTCATTGATTTTGACGAAGGCGCCATATGGTTTGATACTGGTAATCCGACCTTTGACGATGTCTCCTACATTCATAATTAACACCCCTCAAAGATAACTCTAGTTAGTATATCATACTGACCGGAAAAAAGCAAAATAAAAGCGCAGACAATTTGCCGCGCTGTGTTGAAGCTGATTAATCGTGTGAATTGTGGGCGACGGAACTGGCCGCCGCTGCGGCAATCGCGCCAATGATGTCATCGAGAAACGTATGGCATTTCCCTGTTTGTTTCCCTTCAAGGTCGAGTTTACCGATGATACCCGGTTTGACTTTATCCACATATCCGAAATTGGTGAGTCCGATCGATCCATACAGATTGCAGATGGAAAGAACCAGAATCTCATCGATACCAAACAATGGGTTGTCCGAGTTGACCAACGATTGAAGTGGCTCGCGGAGCTTTTCTTCTTCCGCAAGATAGTCTAATTCGATCCCGGTCAGAATGGCATATTGGACTTCGCGTTTGCCCAAGACACGATCTACCGCGTCCCAACACACTTCGCGTTTCAGGTTGGGAATATATTTTTTTTGCAAGTCAAATACGATATCGATGATATCATCGACTTCGCATCCGCGATCATGAAGCATCTCGATGCATTTCTGTTTGAGGTTTTCTCCGTTCATAAACGTTTCGTGTACGTCTTTCAAACGTACTTCGTCCTTTCTTTAGATTCGGGACTAAAAGGTATGCTCGACGCCGATCACGCCGGGGACACGTTCGAGCAAGGTGTCTTCGACCATTTCTCTCAGTGTGCTCTCAAATCCGGCACAGCCCACACATGCTCCGGACATCTTGACATAGACAATACCGTCTTCAAACTTGACGAATTCGATATCTCCGCCGTCTCTGCGGATATAGGGGCGAATGAGGTCAATCACTTCCTTGACTTCCAAAACGATTTCTTCATACGTCATCATCGATCTTTACTCCTCTCGCTTTTTGTTTGGATCACAATGGGGATTTTTCAAAATATAGTAAGGACAATTCATCGCACATGATTCAACCAAATAATCCGGAATGGTTTTGTAATGTGTCTCTTTGGCGTTCTCGGAAAATCCTTTGATTCGCAACAATCCCGCTGAATAATCACCGACGATGTAGGGGTAGATATCAAACACATCGGTATAGCGTTTGTTAAAGTCATCGAGGACAAAAGCGTCTCGATGATTTTTGATCAACTCGAATTCTCCATGGATGGTTTCAATCATCTTTATTCAACTCCTTGTATATCTATTGTATCATATTCGAATCATATGACCATAAAAAAACGCTAAGAAAAAAGGCCGTCGCGGCCTTAAAGCATCATAATCATATCGTTTTGCAAGAGGACAATCGCCTCACACACGATCGCTTTGCCTTCACCGACAATCCCCAACCCTTCATGCGTGGTCGCTTTGATCGAGATTTTATCGACGGATGTTCCCAAAATATCGGCAATATGTTGGCGCATCGTGTCGATATGAGGTCGCAATTTGGGTTGCTCCAAAGAAATCATGCAATCGAGATTCACGATGTCATATCCCTTTGTTTTCACATAGTCATATACTTCTTTGAGAATCAATCCCGAATCATAATCCTTGTAATCCGGATTGTCGGCAGGAAAAAACTTCCCGAGATCTCCCAAAGCAACCGCACCGAGAATCGATTCGGAAATGGCGTGCAACAAACAGTCGCCATCGGAATAACCCAGTTGACCTTTCTCGTAATCGATGCTAATGCCGCCCAAGACGAACGGGCGTCCTTCCACCAGGGGATGTACATCTTTTGAAAATCCGATTCTAATCATAATAACGCCTCCAAAATCATCATATCTATGTATGTGGTCACTTTTATATTCGCTTCGGATCCGTCGATGACATGAACCTCGCGATGCATCTCGTGTCGATATAAGGTCTGATCGTCCGTGTAATCGGTGTTATTGTTTTGAGCCTGAAGATGAGCTTGACGAATCAAATCCGTCACAAAGACTTGAGGCGTCTGGATTTTGCGGACGGATTCCCGGTCGTCATCAGCTATGATGACATTCTGTTCAACCCGAGCAATGGTATCGGGAAAACGAATCGCCGGCACCACGGCTTCGTGAGTGATGATGGCGGATTTCAAGCGATCCATCAATTCGTGAAAACAGGGCCTGGCGCCGTCATGAATGAACACATGATTATGACTGACCCTCTTCAACCCG
>JAQVTV010000037.1 GCA_028699855.1 Candidatus Izemoplasmatales bacterium
AATCGTCATGTCCGTTTCATGGCCTACTGCCGAAATGACGGGAATACGTGAGTGATAAATGGCCCGCGCAACTATTTCTTCGTTGAACGCCCACAGATCTTCGATCGATCCGCCACCTCTTCCGACGATCAATACATCTGCCAAGGCTTGGGCGTTTGCTTTTTCGATTTGTTCTTGAAGAGATCCTTTGGCGCCATCTCCTTGGACCAAAGCGGGATAGACGATGATTCGCACGCGTGGAAAACGGCGATTGATGATGTGGATGATGTCCCGCACGGCAGCACCGGTCGGTGAGGTAATCACGCCGATTGTCTGAGGATATGGCGGCAATGGCCGTTTGTGCTTTTCATCAAACAACCCTTCTCGCTGCAGTTTGTCCTTAAGAAGCAGGAACTTCTGATACAGGTCACCAATACCGTCTTCGCTCATTTTCATGACATAGAATTGATATGCCCCTTGAACTTCATAAACCGAGACGTATCCTTCCACGAGCACTTTACTTCCCTCTTTGGGTTCGAAGAGTAATTCGGATTGTTGCGAAGCAAACATGACCGCAGATATTTGAGATCGATCGTCCTTCAACGTGAAGTAGAGATGCCCGCGTGAATGGCGTTTAAAATTGGATATCTCCGCTTTCAGATAGATATTTTGCAGATTAGAATCGTTATCGATCATATGTTTCAAATAGCGATTGAGGGCGGTGACTGTCACATATTTCGGATTCATCGCGAACGATCTCCGATGATCTTTTTACGAATGTTGTCCAATAGACGATTATTGAAGCTTTTGGCTTGATCATCGTCGAGGTTGGAATATTTCTTGGTGAGTTCGACGGCTTCATCGATCGCAATCTCATATGGCAAGTCGCAATACTTCATCTCATAGATCGCATATCGAATAATCGCCTTATCCACATAGTTAAGGCGGTCGATGGTCCAATCGATCAAGTTATCAGAAATAATCGTGTCGATGTCATCAAGTCTCTCGGAGATGTCCGCTAGATTATGCAAAATCTCCTCGGAATAATCTTCGGGATTATATTGCCCATTGACACTGATAAGATAGAGAAGTTTGACGGTCTCCTCACGGGTGGAAGAACGGTTCATTTTGGCTCCCATATGTGTGTTCGACATCGTTATAATTGTAGCATAGACCAAGATAAAAGCAAAGCACTATCGCCCGTTCGGCTATCATTCACATAAAAAAATACGCCCGAAGGCGTATCATTTCTACTGATTGGGTTTCACACGCGCCAAGATGTGCGCTAATTCAGTCGCGCGTTCATTGGAGCCATAGACGTACATCTCCCTGAGACTGCCTTGAGGATAGGGGTCGAATGTTGATGCGAGGCCACCAAAATCGGAGAGAATCTGGTCGTATATCTGATCGTAAATCGTGATATACGGGGGTGCATATCCGATCCACTCGTAATTTTGAAGCGCAACTTCTTCACGCAGAAAGAAATCGATGAAGAGATGCGCACTATTGATATTTTGGGCGATGTTCGGTATGACGATGGCATCCATCCATACGTTGGTGCTCTCAGGCACGTAGAAGCCAAAATTAATCGCTCTTTCGTCCTCGATCGCCGCATAGTACTCTGAAAAGTAATCTCCGGAGTAAACCAGTGCCAAATCGAGTGTGTTCGCCAAGATTCTTCCTTTGAGATTGTCTTCTCCCCATGCATGAAAGTTTGCATCTCGCAATGCGCTTTCAGCTTGTTCAAGTTCATCGCCGTCTTCAGAGTTGACTGAATATCCCAAATAAAGCAAAGCGGCAGCGACTGCGTCACGAGAGGAATCATACATCCCCGCGCGATAGGTACTACCTGATTCAAACAAAGCTGCCCAACCTTCGCTCTCGACGAAGTCTTGGAGCCCCACTTTGTCTGTTCGATACATGATACCGATGGTCCCCCAGGCATAGGGCACGACGTAATCGGAGAATCCGCTATCCGCATAGAGCGAAGCAAGCGTCGGATTCACCTCAAGTGCTTCAAAATGCGTCAGCAAGCTGAAATCAATGGGTTGGATCATCTCATCCTGGATGAATTTGTCAATCATGTAGTCCGAAGGGAAAATGAGATCGTATACCGCATTTTGGGCAATTAGAAGCGAAGCCATGTCCTCATTGGAACCGACAGGCTTATACTTCACGTCAATCCGGTATTCCTTTTCAAATTGCTTGATCAGACTCTCATCCATGTAATCACCCCAGTTCAGTACATAGAGCTTGTCTTTGTACGAGCATGCGGTCAATGTGAGGACAAATGCGAGACTAAGGAGTAAAACAAGTGCTTTTTTCATGAGTGCGTACCTTCCTTTCTTTTCTGGTATTGACAAAGACGATAATGATGATCGTCAGAAGAAAAATGATGGTATTGTAGGCATAGGCGACCGGTGTGAAACTATTTCTTCCTTCCCGGGCCAAAGCGGCATACAGCCAAGTAGACACATTCATGTACTCATTCCCGGATGTGAAATAGGTGATGACAAAATCGTCGATTGACATCGTGAAAGCCATCAAGGCACCTGTTAAAATCCCGGTGGAAATATTCGGGATGATCACGCGCCATACGGCTTCGATACGGGAACATCCGAGATCGAGTCCCGCTTCGTAAAGGTTGGGATCGAGCCGTTTCAACTTGGGAATGATGTTCAGGATCACATAAGGAATCGAGAAGAATACATGCGCAATCAACACTGTTGAGAACCCAAGCGTAAACGAAAGGATAGAAAAGATGATCATGAGCGAGATACCCGTGACGATATCGGGATTGACGACAGGGACATTATTCATCACCATCATCCTGACCCTTCGTTTCTTTTCCAGAGCGTGAATGCCGATGGCGAAGATGGTGCCGAGGATTGTGGAGATGATGGTCGATAAAATTGCAATGGAAATTGTATTGACGATTGGATCCTTCATGATGTCATCCAAAAACAGCATGGCATACCATTTGAGGGTGAAACCTTCCCACTGATATCCTCGGGCAGAATCATTCAGTGATAGCATGAGAATCAGCAAAATCGGGACATATAGGATGAGAAACGTCATCACAGTCAAAATGACACCCATCGCTTTCGCCATAAGAATCCGTTGTTTCCGGCGTTTCATATCAGGGTCTCACCTTCCTTGTCAAATCGTGTGATGATGACAAATGAGATGACCGAGAACAGCATTAACATGAGACTGATGAGACTCCCGACATTGATGGACAACCCACCCGAACCCATCACTTCTTTCATGAACTTGGATTCGATGATGTTACCGATCAGGTTGATCCTGCCTAGACCGATACGCGCGGGCAACACAAATGAAGTCATCGCTGGCAACATCGTCATGATCACGCCTGAGACGATCCCGCCCAGAGACATCGGAAAGATCACTTTGAAAAAGACATTGAGGTCGGTCGCGCCGAGGTCTTTCGCCGCTTCGACAAGGCTATAGTCCATTCTTTCGAGCACTGAGAATAGCGGAAATATCATGAAAGGCAAATACATGCCCACCATACCGATCACAATGCCGGTATTCGTTCCGAGCAAGTCCAGACTCAGCCCGGAAAGATCGGTGAAGATCGAAAGGGGAGTGAATATCTTCTCCCAGGCGAAAATACGAAGCAACATGTTTGCCCAAAGAGGGACGATCAAAAGGGCTAACCAGATTTTTCGGGTCTTTTCGGGCAAATTGGCGAGATAATACGCCACAGGGTAACCGATGACAAAACATATCAGTGTCGTGATGATCGACAATCCAAAGGAATAGATGATCGCTTTGGACATATAACTTTGGGAAAAAATCTGGAAATTCACCCATGTGATTTCAAAACGAGAAGGATAATAGAGCGAATAATCGGAAAACGCGAGCATAATCAGAATCAACGTCGGAACCGCGATGAAAATGAGCATCCACGCGAGATACGGTATGCTGAAGAATCGCAGACGTTTCATGAGCGCTGACGGCGCATCACATGGATGCTCTCCGGTTCGACCGATAAGCCGACGCGATCGCCGACTTCCCGGTATTTCGTCGTATGGATGGTGTACTCTCTGCCGTCAACCATCACATTGATTTCATAATGGACGCCTTTGAACGTCAATGAATCGACGATTCCCTTGATTTTCGCCTTTGAAGGCGGGACAAAATCAAAATCCTCGGGGCGAATGACGACATCAACCGCTTCATTAAGGTGAAAGCCTTTGTCGACGCACTTGAACTCGCGATCCACAAACTTCACGAGATAGTCCTCGATCATGATGCCTTCAAAGATATTCGACTCGCCGATAAAATTTGCGACAAAGCGATTTTTAGGCTCATTGTAGATGTCTTCTGGCGTACCGATCTGCAATATCTTGCCTTCATTCATGATGACGATGGTATCAGACATTGTCAGTGCTTCTTCTTGATCGTGGGTAACATAGACGAAAGTGATTCCAAGTGTGCGTTGCATTTCCTTAAGTTCATACTGCATTTCCTGGCGCAACTTGAGATCCAACGCGCCGAGCGGTTCATCCAGCAACAAGACTTTGGGGCGGTTGACAATGGCGCGTGCGATGGCGACGCGTTGTTGCTGGCCGCCGGAAAGTGTGGATATGTGACGGTCTTGAAATCCGTCTAGCTTGACGAGTTTCAAGGTTTGATGAACCCGATCGACAATTTCTGTTTTGGGTAGTTTCTTCAGCTTGAGGCCAAAGGCGATATTATCGAATACATTGAGATGCGGAAATAGGGCATACTTCTGAAAACATGTGTTGATTTCGCGTTGGTTCGGTTCGAGGTCATTGATGACTTTTCCATCAAAAATGATTTCACCGTCATCAGGAGTCTCGAATCCGCCAATCAGTCGTAAACACGTCGTTTTTCCGCATCCAGAAGGACCCAGAAGCGTGATGAACTCGTTTTCATTGATGTAGAAATTGAAATGATCGAGGACTACCAGGTCTCCGAAACTTTTCGAGATATTTTTGAGTTCGATCAATTTTTTGCCCATTCAGTGCCTCGCGAGATTGTTGTATCGTTTACAAAAACTATACCCATAAACATAATAAATGCGTATAGCTTAGATGATTCGCCATGGTGTTTAGTATTGTTAAACACCATGTTAAATCAAAATAAACAAACGCATTTATATTATATATAATATCGATGATATGTCAATAGGCGCTTTTATGATTCCCTTCGACGTGTACGCCGATAGACGAAGGCGGCGAAAGGTGCGAGGACCATTCGATTCTTTAACGGGGGGATTCGTTTGAGGCTTCCGGTCACGGGTGCGAACTTATGAATATCATCCAACTGGACTGAAATCGTTCGGTTTCGGAAATTGGTGATGACCAAATATTCACAGGTGGCGCCGACGGTCCGGTAACAAAAACTGTCGGGATGGTCGATATCGATGAACTCAATCGTTCCGAAGGTGATGTTATCATCACTTCTTCTGAGCTTGAGAAGGAACCGATAAAGCGATAGTATCGATGACGGATCATGACTTTGCGATTGGACGTTGATCGTGTGCTTTCTACCCGACATATCAATCCATGGTTGTACGGGCGAAAACCCCGCGTATGCACCATGAGTCCATTGCATGGGTGTTCGTGCATTATCACGACAGCGTCTGGATAATAAACGCAAGGCCTGACGTTTCGTTTTTCCCATCCGGCGCATATTGTCATATTCCGTGAATACTTCAACGTCGCGGAATTGCTCAAGTTTGCGAAAGCGGACATTCACCATGCCGATTTCCTCGCCTTGATAACAAATACAACTCCCGGGCATGAGATAGAGTGCGATAGCCAGCATTTTCCCCGATCGCGCATGATAACGCCGATCGGAACCGTAATGGCTGATGATACGGGGTTGATCGTGATTATGCCAATAGATGAGGTTCCATCCATCGTGCCCGAGTATTTGATACCATGTTTGAAAACTCTTCTTGATTTTGACGACGTCAACCACACCTTGAGACCATTTGCCTAATTGAGGCTGAGTGGGGTCGATGTCCGCCCAACAATGTCCGAATTGTATGAGCATGTTCATCGAGCCTTGATGGTAGCCGACATATGCCAATGCTTCTGCTTTGTTCGCACCGCCCGATTCACCGAGAATGAGTAAATCATGCGGTTTGAAGATTTCTTCGGACAACATGTGCAGATAATCATGATGTTTCGGCAGGGAGGAAAAATGCTCATAACCCGGATATGCCTCCGGGAATTCCCAGTTTTTCTCCAGATGATTGGCCGCATCGAGCCGAAATCCGTCGACACCTTGAGCGACCCACCATAGAATCATGCGTTTCATGTCATCAATCATCTCGTGGTTGCGCCAATTGAGATCGGGCATCTTCTTAGAAAAGATATGCAGATAATACTCATCGGTCAATGGATGATAAGTCCACGTGCGATCACCAAACCACCCAATCCATGACGTGGGCGGCTGCATCAATCCGGCATCATCGGTTTTCGGTTTGTGCCATATGTAGTAATCGTGGTATTTTACATGCTCGGGGTGATTGGGATCCTTCGCGGCCTGGAACCACGGATGTTCATCCGATGTGTGGTTCAATACGAGGTCGATGATCACCTTGATACCGATTTGATGCGCTTCTGTGATCAACTGCTTGAAATCGTCGATGGTGCCGTAATCGGAACTGACGCGATAGAAATCTCGCACATCGTAGCCATAGTCATCCATCGGCGAATCATAGTGGGGAGAAATCCAAATGATCTCGATTCCGATTGATTTCAAATAAGGAAGTTTCATGATCACGCCAGGAATATCTCCGATACCATCGTGATTACCATCCATAAAACTCCGCAAATAAATCTGATAGATATTTTTTCCCATCCACCATTGTCTCATTCGTTTTCACCCCTTTCGCTCCGAGCCTCGATCAGCTTCGATTCGTCCAATGAAGGATATAAATCGCCATAAACGAGGTGGATATGCTTCAGGTCAAGTTCGCTCCGCTTCAGCACATGGTGCTCGTGATCGTAGATAAGCCCCTTTTGAAATAGTGAAGCCGCTTGTAGCAACCATGTTTCCGAGCAACGACTGAACTCGTCATGATTCAGATAGCCGTATTCAAACATTCTGAGCTGTTCCGTATCGGACGCTGGGATGTTCAAAGCCCAATCGGACAAGCCAAGACCGAAGCCGGCTTCACATAAGGTTTGGATATTTCGCTGATGGACGAGAGTCCAGAATCGATATGAGCATATGAAAATGATGTGTGAAGGGTCGAGTTTCGCTTTGTGTACATAGGCGATGATATCATCGATCGCTTTTGTGTCACGCGCTACCCGGTTTGGAAGGTGCAATCCGAAACGCGGGATGGATAGAGACATGAGCGCCCATCTTTTCGCCAAATGGCCGAGATGGATGATGATTTGCTGGACGAGGAGCGGCCACAGGTCATGGTAGTGCAAAGCTGCGACGATATCGGTTTTCGTGCCGAATAAGATCTGCGGATTGAGATGAGGTAACAAGAACGCGATGGCTCGATTGTTCCACTGGACCACAGGTTGAAAAAGAAAAGCCAAGTCTTTTTGTTTGATATGCGTGCGAAAACTTTCGGTGATCGTGAAATATAAGGCTTCACGAGTCGTTACAGTTTTCATGTCGCTTTCGATCATATCGCCATCAGAATCTGTCGCATATGCGATTTGATAGACGCGTTTTACCAATGC
>JAQVTV010000038.1 GCA_028699855.1 Candidatus Izemoplasmatales bacterium
ATCAATGACAAAATAAGGAGTGAGTTTGATGTTAAGACCATTACATGACAATGTTGTCTTGAAGAAGGAAAAGGTCGAAAAAAAGAGACCGCCAGCGGTATTCTTCTGACCGGCGATGTCAAGGATCAACCCAGTTTTGCTGAAGTGATCGCCGTCGGTGAAGGGGCGATCGTCGACGGAAAGCGCGTGGCTCCATCCGTCAAAGTCGGCGACAAAGTCGTCTACAAAAAGTATTCTACCACCGAATTCAAAATGGATGAGGAAGAGTATCTGATCATCGCTGAAAAAGATATTCTTGCCATCTTAGACTAAGGAGAGATGAATCATGAGTAAAGAAATACGTTATTCTAAAGACGCACGGATGTCGATGCTCAAGGGTGTTGATATTCTCGCGGATGCAGTCAAAGTGACCTTGGGCCCCAAAGGACGCAATGTGGTCCTCGATAAGGGATATGGTTCACCGATGATCACCAATGACGGTGTCACGATTGCCAAAGAAATCGAACTCAAAGATCCGTTTGAGAACATGGGGGCGAAACTCGTCTACGAAGCAGCCAACAAAACCAATGATGTGGCCGGCGACGGCACGACCACCGCAACCGTATTGACCCAATCGATGATTCATAAAGGATTCGCACACGTCGAAAAAGGCACCAATCCCGTTTTGATGCGTGAAGGCATGGAATTGGCGGCGAAAGAAGTGGCCAAGCGACTATTGGACAAGACGCACAAAGTCGAGACCAACGAAGATATCGCCAGTGTCGCAACTGTATCATCCGGTTCGGCCGAGATTGGCGACATCATCGCCAAAGCCATGGACAAGGTCGGACGCAACGGCGTAATCAGCGTGGATGAATCCAAGGGATTCGACACCTATCTCGAAGTTGTTGAAGGCATGCAGTATGACAAAGGCTACATCTCACCTTATATGGTTACGGATCGTGAAAAAATGGAAGTGGTCATGGAAAACGCGTATGTCTTGATCACGGACCAAAAGATTTCGACGATCAAAGACATTCTTCCACTCCTTGAAGAAATCGTTCAAGCCAGCAAACCTTTGCTCATCATCGCTGATGATATCGAAAACGAAGTACTCTCAACTCTGATCGTCAATAAACTCAGAGGAACCTTTAACATCGTTGCCACGAAAGCTCCGGGCTTCGGCGACAATCAAAAAGAAATGCTCATTGACATCGCCACGCTGACCGGAGCGAAATTCTTAGCGAAAGATCTCAACCTAGAGATCAAGGATGCCAAAATGGAACATCTCGGTGTTGCGAAGAAAGTCATCGTCGCCAAAGAGAACACGACGATCATCGATGGCTCAGGCAATAAATCCGACATCGAGCATCGCGTCGCCGAAATTAAGACGCATATCGAGAAGTCAACATCCGAGTATGATAAGAAACGGTTGAACGAACGCTTGGCGAAATTGACGAGCGGCGTCGCTATCGTCAAAGTCGGTGCCACGACGGAAACCGAACTCAAAGAAAAGAAACTGAAGATTGAAGATGCTTTGAATGCAACCAAGGCAGCGGTTGAAGAAGGTATCGTCTCCGGTGGTGGAGCGACTTTGGTGGAAATCTACAACGAAATCAAACAATCTTTGAAATCTGAGATTGTCGATGTACAAAAAGGTATCAATGTCGTCGTCGAGTCGTTGCTTTCACCCATCTATCAAATCGCGGAAAACTCTGGATTCGATGCATTGGAGATCGTTGAACAACAAAAGAAAGCCAAGAAGAACCAAGGCTTCAATGCGAAAACCGGGGAATGGGTGGACATGTTCAAAGCGGGCATCGTGGATCCGACCAAGGTGACTCGTAGCGCAATCATGAATGCCGCTTCAATTTCTGCTTTGTTCATCACGACTGAAGTCGGCGTGGCAGAAATCAAAGAAGAAAAACCGGCAATGCCTCAACCTGATATGTATTAATCATACAACCATTGATCTTGGTGCGGCGTTGCCGCACCTTTTTTTTGGCTTTTTTGCTTGCCTTGACCCAGAACAATTGCTATACTGGTTGAAAAGGAGCGATGCCAAGTGATTGATACCATCTTGTTTGATTTGGATGGCACCTTGTTACCCCTCGATGAGGCAGACTTCATCGAACGATATTTTGCATCGATTGGCACTTTGGCAAGCCCGCTTGGATTGTCTGTCGCCACGTTGTCGCAACAGATTTGGGCAGGAACGAAGGCGATACTGAACACAACGGGAACGATGACGAACGCAGAGGTGTTTTGGGAAGTCTTTTCACGCGGAATCCAACGAAATCGCAGTGAGGTCGAAACCTTGTTTCTCGAATATTACCGAACAGGTTTCGAGGCGGTGCGACCGTCAACGCGTCCCAATCCGCTCGCAAAGCCGTTGATCGACTTTCTGACAACCAAGCGTGTTCGGCTGATACTGGCGACGAATCCGGTTTTTCCCGCGATTGCCACACAAAAGCGGATGAGCTGGATCGGGTTGGATTTTTCGGATTTTTCTCATGTCACCACCTATGAAAATGCGTGCTTTGCCAAACCTAATATCAACTATTATCGCGCCTTGTTGGATCAATTCTCATTGGATCCGCAAACCTGTATGATGGTTGGCAACGATGTCGATGAGGATATGGTCGCCGAAGAACTCGGCATCCATCCCTATCTAGTCACGGATTGTCTGAACAATCGGAACCAAAAAGATATCGATGTCTATCCACACGGTCGATTCCAAGATTTATATGAAGAGTTATTGGCAACATTTCGTGAGGGTTGAATCTTTTTTATAAATCTTTGCCGGACCTTTTGACATTGGCTGAATGAGCCGATATAATGAAAAGTAATTATGATGGTGGAGGAAAAAAATGAGAATTGGCATCGTTGGCCCGATCGGTAGTGGCAAATCAACCTTATCCAGAAAGTTAGCAGACTATTATCATTCAAAGTTGATTGAAGAGCCCGTAGAGAAAAACGAATACTTACCGCTTTTCTATCAAGATAAAGCGACTTTTGCGCTCTTATCGCAAAATGCTTTCTACAGTTCCTTGTTTTTGCTCATGTGGCGGACAAAGAACGAACCCGATGTCGTCTGTGATTCCACCTTGTTTTCCAATCTCGTGTTTACCGAATTGCTTCGTCTGGATGGGACGATGTCAGCGATGGAAGTCGCATTGACCTATGCGATTGCTGACGAGCATATGAAGCGGATACCCGATGTCGATATTCATATAGTCATCGTGCGCGAAACCGAACAACTCTTTGAAAACGTCCGCAAACGCGGTCGAGAAATCGAAAAAGACCAGCATGACTATCTTGTTTTCCACTATGGCAACTACTATGATGTGTTGAGACGCATCTTCCGCGCATACAAAGTACCCGAGGAGAAGATTCTCTGGCTCCCGATCCGGGACATGGAAGACCCTGAGGAATTCCAACAGATACTCGCCCGCATTGAAACACAATACCAACTGGTTCATAAATCAAATGAATAGCAGGGGCATTCCGCCCCTGCTTATTTATGTTTGATATGAGTATGTGTGAGAAACCAATCCACGGTGTCCTCGATGGTTGTGGGCAACGGACGAATCTCGGGAAGCAGATCCCTGAGCATGCGGGTGTTGTCATAAGCGTAGTTGTCGACGACCGTGTCGATCATCATTTTCGAAAACCGTGGGACGATGAACAGAAACAATTTGGCAATGGCTGCCGGAACCGGAATGAGCAAGGCTTTTCTATGAATGACGCCCAAGATCTGCCTGTAAAAGTCGACCAAGGTGCTATTATGTCCCGCCAGGATGTAACTCCCGGTACGTTGATCGTGAATAGCGTTGAGAATGGCCTGGGCGCAGTCGCGCACATCGATGAAATTATAGCCGCCTTTGATATAGAACAATAGGCGCCTAGTCAAGGCTTTTTGGATTTCAACGCCTGCTGCGGAAGGTTTGTAATCATGAACGCCGATGACGGCAGAAGGGTATAGAATCAACGCGTTCATGCCTTCGTTTTGGATTTTATCAAGCAGATAGGCGGTTCCCCGAGCTTTACTGATGGCGTAATTCGACTTCATTCTTTCGGGATAGAAAGCATCGGGTTCATCGATGGGATGATCATTCTTTTCGCGGTAAATGCAGTCCACTGAACTGGTATAGATGAGTCGCACATCATTCTTTTGACAATAATCCACGATTGTCCTGGTTCCCAAGTTGTTAATCCGGTCTGAGGTCGCCGAGTCACGATTCGCGAGATCGATGAATCCGGCCAGATGAACGAGAATATCACCTGAACGAAGATGATGGGATAAAAAGGTCGGAGAAAAAATATCTCCTTGAATGGCATTCACCTGTAGGTCCTCAAGGGCTTTGCCGGACTGTCTTTGCAGAAGTGTGAACTCGATGTTGTTGGCGAGGAAGTGGCGTACGAGATTATTACCGATGTGACCTGTAGCTCCTGTGATGTAGATCATGAATACTGGCCCTTTCTGTTGTCGACATTTGTTCCATATTATATCAAATACTCGAAAAATATGATATAATGAATGAAAAATTACCATAATTTATTGGGGTGTAAAAATGATCATTCAAGAGATCGTTCAACGACAAAAAGCATATTTTCATACAGGAGCTACACGCCCACTCGCTTTCAGACTAGAGGCATTGCGTACTTTGAGGACTCAGATTCGTGTGCTGGAACGTGAAATATCAGCTGCGCTTCACGCTGATTTGGGTAAAACCGCGTATGAATCGTTTATGACCGAGATTGGTATCGTCCTATCAGAACTGACCTTGTTTGAAAAGAGATTATCCCGCTTCATGCGTCCAAAGCGGGTTCTCTCTTCGCTCTTGATGTTTCCGTCGAAGAGCCGTATCATGTATGAACCATACGGAGTCACATTGATCATCAGTCCCTGGAATTACCCGTTCCAATTATCGATCATGCCCCTGATCGGTGCGCTCGCAGCCGGGAATACGGTTATTTTGAAGCCTGCTTCATACGCACCGAACACTGCCAAAATCATCCAAAAACTGATCGAAGCGGCTTTTCCGAGTGAGTACGTGTGTGTCGTTTTAGGCGGACGCGAAGAAAATCAATTGTTGCTGGATCAAAATGTCGATTATATATTTTTTACAGGCAGTGTGCATGTCGGCAAAACTGTAATGGAAAAGGCAAGCCGTCATCTCACACCCGTGACCCTCGAACTTGGGGGGAAAAGTCCCACAATCATCGATGCATCCGCCAACATCAAACGCGCGGCGAAATGTGTGGCATTCGGTAAATTTCTTAATGCAGGACAGACGTGCATCGCTCCGGATTATGTCTGGATTCCAAAGGAGAAGAAATCTGAGTTCATTACGTGGATGAACCACTACATCACAGATTTTTTTGGGCCGTCTCCACTACAATCAGACGAATTGCCGAAGATCATCAATCCGCATCATCATCAACGCTTACGGAATTTGATGGCAGATGAACATGTCGTTGTCGGTGGTGAAGCGGATTCTACGAAAATCGCGCCGACCATCCTCGACGATGTGCGCGTGGATTCACCAATCATGCAAGAAGAGATTTTCGGACCGATTTTACCGCTATTGACCTATTCCAATCCAGAAGAAGTCATTACCTATCTTCAAAACCAGCCCAAACCGCTTGCGCTCTACCTCTTTGTGGAAAACGGGAAAATTCGGAAATATTGGTTGGCAAACCTGAGTTTCGGCGGGGCCACCATCAATGACACCATTATGCATTACCTTTCTCCTCACATGGGATTCGGCGGCGTGGGAGAGAGTGGTATGGGTCGATACCACGGACGACTGAGTTTTCTCACTTTCTCGAATGCCCGGTCGGTCGTTTTTAAAGGAAAAATCATCGATTTGCCTCAACGTTACCATCCGTATACCCAAAAAAAATATGATTTTTTGAAGCGATTTTTAAAATAGAAGCAATGTGAGGAGGTTCGGATTCATGAAAGTTTTGATCATTTATGATTCCGTGTACGGCAACACGTTGCGTGTGGCAGAAATGTATCAAATGGAGTTTCAAAACCGTGATATTGACGCAGAATTAGTCCATGCCGAGCGTCTCGAATGGGATCGATACCGCGATGTATCTCTTGTGATTTTCGGATCCCCCACGCGAGGGTTTCGGGCGATGCCTACCATCATCCGTTCCATTCGCACGGGAGCGAAAGCGATGAAGGATTATCGGGTTGCGATATTTGATACGCGAATCGAGACGCGGGATATCCAATCCAAAGTGCTTCGTAAATTGATGGGTGCATTCGGCTATGGGACGGATCACATCGGCAAAGTCCTGAAGAAACACGGGTTCACACCCGTTGTCACGCCAAAAGGCTATGCCGTGATGTCCGCCGAAGGCCCACTGAAACCCGAAGTGGCTTACGAGGTCCAAATGGACGTCAAAGCGTTGACGGAACACCTAAAAGTCTGATTTCAATTGCGTGGCACCGATGACTTACGTGGAGGATTGAACAGATGCCCAGACACATGCGCTATTTAGCAAAAAGTGGTCCGATTTTTTCTGCGCTTAAAATAATACTGCGCCTTTTTAAGTCGCGACCTCGGATCTTAGGCGACGAAAACATCCCCGAAAAGGCGGTGTTCATCAGCACCCATTCGGGGGCGAGCGGCCCCTTTACGCTATCATTATATTTCCCCAAAATATTTGTCCCCTGGGGCGCATACCCGATGACTCAAGGCTATCGTTCCCGCTGGCGGTATTTATATCACGTCTTTTACACCAAGAAGCTCAAATACCCCAAATTCAGTGCCTGGGTGCTCGCCTCGCTGTTCGCGATCATTTCGAAGCGACTGTACCAAGGCATCCATCTCATTCCATCATACCCGGACATTCGCATCAGAAAGACGCTCAAAGAAAGTATCGCGCATCTGGATGCCGGTAACTCGATCCTCATTTTTCCCGAAGATTCGGAATCGGGCTATCTTGAAGTCCCGATTGTCTTCCATGCGGGGTTCGTACAACTCGTCAAGGAATACCATAAAGTGAACAATGCAGATATTCCCGTTGTTCCGATCTATTTTTCCAAAAAAGAACGCCTGATCATGATCGGACCAGGCGAATCCATATTGGAACGGTTGAAGCATCAGGACAAACGGGAGATCGCAGACTATTTTCGGATGAAGATTCAAGCGATGAGCGAAGAATATCAAGCTGAAGTCAAGTGAGTTTATGGGTAAGTATTGACAAGCATTTTTTTGTATGTTACATTGAAAACAAGAAAAGGATATCATTGGAGGGAAAAGAATGAAGAAGTGGGTTTGTGAAGTCTGTGGTTACATCTATGATCCTGAATATGGCGATCCCGATGGCGGTGTTGCGCCCGGTACAGCATTTGAAGACATTCCCGAAGATTGGGTGTGTCCCGATTGTGGCGTCACAAAAGAAAATTTCAGCCCGATAGATTAATAGATAGCATATAGGGGAAGATGACCTTCCCCTTTTTTATTGGTGACAAATGGCATCGATTTCAATCAGTACATCTTTGGGAAGTCGGGCAACCTCAACCGTGGAGCGCGTCGGTCTGTGGCCGGCCAAACAAGATTCATAGGCGCGATTCATCTCGGTGAACTGGGATAGATCT
>JAQVTV010000039.1 GCA_028699855.1 Candidatus Izemoplasmatales bacterium
ATTTGGTTCTGTCCATTCAGAACTGAACCAAATCCTTCAAAACAACTACCAAAACAATGCAGAACAAATAAGCCAATAAGAACAATTCATAAACTCCTTAATACAAAGGAACTCTATATTTTCTTACATAATGAAAGTACACAAGATTCTTGACACTACCAAATATTCCTTACCGATATTGCCTATCTAACCTATGACTTAAATCAATGCGCTTACATATCAGGCGAAAAAGATGGTGTAACTCATGAGATGCATGGCTATAAAGTCTCTCATGATTTGGATATCACTTTCGTTTAATAAAGTGTGAATCAACTTGAAATATTTATTTTTATCCAAAGGGAATGATGAATCCTGATCAAGGAACACATTACATCTCACACGCATTTCTACGATGTTTAAAGGATTTACATATTGTACAATCTATGTCAAGATGCGGGGCCTGTTTGGATAATGCACCGATTGAATCCTTCTTTGGTCACATGAAAAACGAGATTAATATTATTGATTGAATGACATTTGAAGATGTTGTAAAAGCAATAGATGAATACGTGGATTACTACAATGATTTCAGGTATCAGTGGGGTCTAAATCGCATGAGTCCAAAGACAAATGGAGATATGCTTAGAAATAAAAACAACAGAAAAGATGGTCGCTCAAAAACTGAACAACCATCTCAAAGTACTGTATTAAAATATTAAAGTCTCTTTTTTACTTAGTCCTTGACATAGAGTACACATTAAATTCATATCTCTAATGGTTTATGGACGTTATCCATTGCGTTATCACTGAAACCGAATGATTCAGCCTAATGGGATAATCATCCAATAATTAATGGTGCAATCATCCGTTGAAACAGTGAAATATCTCACATCATACTCTTCTCTCTTGTGCACCAATTGTGACTTGCTGAAAAAGATCGCACGACCTCAATGGCCGTGCGATCATTTCTATTTCTTGATCTTTATGACAGTTCTGCCTTCAATGTAGCCGCGATACCCTTCCGGGGCAAATTGGAAGCGATATCCGTTTGTGTCGTATTGATATCCATAGACAGTGGGGTTGAACTGAGTGATTCGCTCCATCACAAAACCCACTTCTTCCCGAAAATTCTCGTCATCGTAGGGTTCTCCTTGAAAAATCATGACATGCGTTTCGGGCAACTCAATCATATCACAGCCGTCCGGAACAACCCCCTGGTAATCGATAGGTACTTCAACGCCTTGTACATACATTGAAGTCCCGGCTTTCTGTAATATTGGGCTTAGCCACATCCCCATCGGTTCGTGCAGTGCCTCTTTGACGCTGGAGAGAAGTCCCCACACATCACATCCCACTTCTTCGCAGTATTTAAAATACTCCGTTGCTTCCATCGCTCGGCGAATAATGACTTTTCGCTTCGGCCTCTCCATGATTTGAACGAAAATCGCTTTGGTTTCCATTGTGTTCCCTCCTGAGATTTTGTTTTGTGTGAGGATCTCATAAGGCTTGAAATAGCTGAGCGGAATCGGCGCAATCTGATAGGCCTTCGGCGTGATGTTGAACACACTGGAAAAGGCGCGGGTAAACCCTTCATGCGAATCAAACACAAAATCCAATGCGACATCAATAACCTTGTCTCCACTATCCCTCAGTCGTTTTGCGGCCAAGGTTAATCGGAATAACCTGATATACTCATATGCCGTTTTCCCAGTATACTCCTTGAACAATCGCATGGAATACCACGGAGAATAATGCGCCACATGTGCCAAATCGGAAATGGACATCGGCTGATGAATGTGTTCGCGAATATAGATTTGCATTCTTTTGACCGCTTGAGCTCTTTCATCCGTCAATCCTCATCACCTCAGTCCCATTATATGTTTTCATCTAGCGAATTTCTTGACCCATCGTGTCATCTTCATTTGTATTGAAACCAAATGTCGAAACCTATAATTCGAACGGACATGGTTGTTTGAGAAGATTATGATAGACATCGGGTCGGTATGCTTTCAAAATCTTGAGCGCGCGAAACGTGTTGAATCGACCCCCTCTGGATTCTTCGAGCTGAAAATGAACCCGCCCTGAGTACTGTGCGTTTTTATTGACATATCCCTTTCTTAAATTCGCTTCTACGAGATCAATCGCTTCGTCCATCCGCGAATCATACAATGCACCGCTATCGACAAAATACTCAAGTGCGCGGAAACAATCATATTTCCAACGCGGAGGATAGTGGAATTCCTTCATATCAGGATGGATGATTGCCCCAGATTTGCGCGCGCGAAATAATTGGCGATTAAGCAGCGACTCCCTGGCGGCATTTTCTTGGTTGATCACCTCGTCAACTCGATACATATAACCACTCGCACGATAAGTCGCAAGTCCTTCAAGTACATTGATCGTGGTGTGCAGCGAAGCGATCTTGGGGGCGGGTTTACGCTCCCACGTGCAGTTCCATCCCCCGTCGGGAAAAGGATGCAGAAGGATGTAGTCGATTATCCCTTCGATTCGATCATCCTGCAACCTACCGTAGCATGCCATATTCAACATCATTCCCACGATGCACATATCCAAATGAGCTCGCTTGGAATAGCGTGCATCCTTTTGCCAAAGATGATCCAATATAGTGTGGCATCCTTTTTGGTAAATGGCGTCTTCTGGGGCGATTTCCATGTAGCGGAGTTCCAACATGGTATAGTGGGTAGAAATCCATTTAGGGCTGTAGTAGCCTCCGCCCCATGTCGATGTTTTGGGATCGAACAGATCAAGGTAGCGACCGATGACACCTTGATTGCAACACCCCACTTTCTGATCCAACAAGTATTTGTCCGTCAACCTTTGGATGACGGCGTCTCCACGCTGTAACCACGAGATGATATTCATGAATCTTCTCCTTTCACGGCAAATCCATTGGCATCATGCCGGATATGTGTCTTCGGGCAGTCATTGATGGTGGCTATGTGTATCGCATAGTCTGAATTTATTATACGCGTTTTCTGTCAGGATAAAACTGGGGTTCAAATTTATTTCGTGGGTTTTATTGAATCTAAATCCATATAAAAAACCGTCAAATCATTGTCAGCCAATTAATCTGAAGGATCTATTATTTTATCCGAAATACTTACCATAAATCATATCTTGAAGTCGTCCCGGCAATATCGAGAGGCACTTCATTTTCCAAGATTGATGAACGCAATACACCAAACGAGGGTTTTTGTGTGTGATCGCCTTTCGGATTGTTTTGGCGAATCGCTCGGGATCTTTTGCCCGAACCAACTCTTTTGTCATCATGTTTTTCATTTTCAGCAAGATCTCGCGGTAGTATTTCGTAGTCTTGACCGCATGCTCGAACTGACTATGAACCCCTTCAGCCATGCGGGTTCTGAATGATCCCGGGCGGATCTTGATGACCTTGATGCCAAAACAACCGACTTCTCGACGCAAACTGTCATTATAGATTTCCACCGCGTGTTTACTCGATGTGTAGAACGCATGAAAGGGGACTGCGGACAATGTGCCATACTCACTGGAGATGTTGATATATCGTCCTATAGCTTTTTTGACCAAAGGAAACGCATACTGATTGACGCGATACATGCCTAACAAGTTGACTGCCAACAACTGATCGAACACTTTCGCAGGTTGCTCAATGACGGACCCGATCGCCACGGTACCGGCAAAATTGATTACGACATCCAACGCATCACACTGCGAAGAAATAAGAGCGAAAGCATGTTGGATAGCTGTCTCGTCTGTGACATCACATTCAATCGCGGTGCATTGTGATTTTGGATACCCCAACAACTCATCTGTGTGAATATCGAGGGCAAAGACGTGGTAACCACGTTGAAACAATTCTTTGATTGTGACTTTCGCCAATCCTCCCGAGGCTCCGGTGATCACTGCGTATCGCATCGCTCATCCTCCTTGAATAGTTGTTCATTACGGTCAATAGTTTAGATATATGAAATCTACAAGACGTTTCAAATGATCACGGATCAGTTGTCATCTTGTTGGCACAGAGATGTCACTCCACAAACATTCTAATCTTGACATCAATTCCCATCGATATACGTACCTTGATCTTTTTGTCCTGAATCTTCCCGCTTAGATAACAATTAAACGCGAACGTGTTATCCATTTCATCCACAAGTCTCTGATCAATATACAGACTCACTTTCGTAGCTCGATGGTTCACGCGGATTTCGTGGCCTTCATATTGAGCCATGACCACGATGTTCTGTACAATGATTTGATGGAAGATTAAATAAATGATCAAACCGAAATGGACCGCAAGAAACATCACCCAGTCAAACCACAAGATGACTGAACCCAACATCAACACATACACCGCAAGCGCGATCCAAATCGATTTTTTCATGAGTTCGGACGGGCCTTTGGTGATGTGATAATCAATAATCGCGTCCCGTCTCATGGCCGCGTTCTCAGAAAGGACCGCAGACACAAGTTCATCGATGGTCACGCCAAAAAACATCGCAATATGGTTCAACGCGCTGACATCGGGAATCGACTCTCCACGCTCCCACTTACTGATGACTTTGTCAGAGTAATTGAGATCTCTAGCCAATTCTTTTTGTGTGCGTCCCTTGATTTTTCGCAAGTAAATCAGATTATCTTTCAAAATATTACCATTCACCAAAATCACCCCGTGCATCTATTATACCTTAAAGCCCTTGATCACAAGGGGAAAAATGCGTTCGCCGACTCTCTTCTTTGAGGAATGGCGATTCTCCATTTCGGAGAATCTAAATATATCCCCATCATCAATCCCCGGAAATCATTCACTAACATGGAAGGGTGAATTCGATTGCTGTGGCAGTCATCGACATGCACGAATGTCTCCGCTCCGACCCATCGATGATTTCAAATCCTTTTCTTTCTTTGAATGGACAATACCGACCTGGGACAAGCCTCAACGCATTGATGACACAAAATGCAATCATACGAATCGATCGTTCCAGACTGCAACTCGCCAACCACATCGATGCTCATCGGACATACTTGATTGCATTGATTGCATTGGATGCATTGTTCTTTTTGCGCATGCACTTTCCAGCGCAGAAACTTCACTTTATCTCCGAGGAGCATACCAAGAACCATAAAGGGGGACATCCAACAAAGGGTTTGGCATGCGCCGCGACGGCCCACCCATACAGTTGTGATGAACAGCAAAACAATGACAAAATAGTAGGTGATATACTTCCCCGGTTCATCTACCGAAATGCCCGTTTCGGTCAAATAAAGCGGATCAACTCCCTTGATTCCTCCCGCCAAAATGAAGCCACTCACCAGAACGAGCAACCACACCCCATAAATGCTATAGCGAATGATGGATAATTTTTTCCTGTCGACTCGCTTGTCGTTGACCATTCGCAATAAATCGCTAGGGGCTGACCACGGGCACACATATGAACAAAATCCTCTGCCAAAAAAGAATCCCGAGACAAATAAAGCAATAAAAACTATCACACTTCCCGATACGATCCCGCTCATCGCGGCAGCCACGCTCACGTATGGCGATAGGAAATTCAAAATGACGGGAAACAGAATAAAACTGATGAACGTCGTGATATATCTTGCTTTTCTCTTCTTATTCATTTTCGCCTCCTTGATTATTTGTATATGATATATTGATCCAAGGGTGTTATCACTATCATCCATATCAAAACAAACTGACTAGTCATCAATGAAGTATGCAAACTCTATTATACACAAAAATTTGTTTCTTTATATTTCACTTGTAGAAAAAAGCTGCTTACAAAAAGGCATCGAGTGAATATATACGCTCTTCAATGATTGATGAACCGCACTCAAAATCATGTGATGTACACAAGTCAAAAAAACACAGAGAGATGAATTCTGTGCTTTTCGAATGAGCCATAATCAAGCTTCTTTGATTCTTCTTGATTCTATCCTGACCCATCGATGCCCTTTTGCCGTGGTCGGAGGAAGCCTGTGTTTGGTATAGATATAATTATCCACCGAATGATTGTTTAGATCCACTTCCATGAAATATCCGCTAGAAGTATAACTTCCCGGTGTTAATTTGTAATAATCTACTAAATCAATGCCTTTGGCCTTGAATTGTGCGACTTCTTCTTTTTTTAAGGGGATAAAATGATTCTCTGCTCTCAATAACTTCGGCAATACACCCGTAGAAACTTCCACAAGATGATTTGAAGCTTCCAGTTCTTTGGTGATTTCCAAATAATCACCATTCTCTACAGATTCATAAGCTTTATACTTTGGCCGTTCTTGAACATTCTTTATCACCACTTCTTCAAATCGAATCGCTTCCTCAATGGTTTCGATTTCTTCATGTTCATCCTTTTTGGATTTCGCGTCAGAAGGTTTTCTTTGGATATATCGATAAATGAGATAAGCTAACGGAATCAAAAGCAAGAGCAAGAGCCACCATAAGCCGTTGCCGCCTGACATGTCATAAGCGATCACATAGGTAGAAAAACAATCTGTTTCGAAAGATAACGTTTGGTTTTGCTCGTCATATTGGGTATCCAACACTTCCGCAATTCCATTGTGGATGCGAATGACATGGTAATTCTTATAACCTTGGTGATTATAAGGAATACCGATCGTGAATGTCAAGGGTTCGAGCAACTCAAGAATATGGAGATCCTCTTCTTCAGATTCTTCCAAGACAATGAGGACTTCCAGAAACAAGTTTCCTGAACGTCGGAATTGCAGATCGTTTGTGACAATATTTGAAATCGCAGTGATTTCATCTTGTAATATGAAGTGATCGGCAATTTCTCGAATCTTGATTATGACTTCCGCATCTTTTCCTTGAATCAAAGCGCTTGGTATTTTATCGCCCAAGTGATCAGCGCTCGTTGAGATGTCGCCGGCATCTATCGAATAGCGAATCCACAATGCCCTGATTGATACATTCTCAGCCGGCATGTTTTCTGGAATATTTTGAGCCCAGCCGTTAAAAACACAACCTTCTTTTACCGGGTCGGATGGCGCAGAAATACCTGTTTGATAGTCTTGGGTAATCGCGGGTATCGCGCTTCCACCGTTTGTGATGAATGATATCGTATACTGGTTGATGGTCCACTGAGCCGTGAATTCAATGCTTTCTGATGGCATTTGCTCCGGAATCGCTTGAGACCAGCCACTAAACGTGTACCCCGCTTTTGTGGGGTTGGATGGAGCTGCAATCGGTGTTTGATAATCTTGGGTGATCTCTGAAATCGCGCTCCCGCCGTTTGTGTTGAATGATAGCGTGTACTGATTGATGGTCCACTGAGCCGTAAATTCAATGCTTTCTGATGGCATTTGCTCCGGAATCGCTTGAGACCAGCCACTAAAGGTGTACCCCGCTTTTGTGGGGTTGGATGGAACTTGAATCGGTGTTTGATAATCTTGGGTGATCTCTGAAATCGCGGTCCCGCCGTTTGTGTTGAATGATAGCGTATACTGATTGATGGTACACTAAGCCATAAATTCAATGCTTTCTGATGGCATTTGCTCCGGAATCGCTTGAGACCAGCCACTAAAGGTGTATCCCGTTTTTGTGGGATTGGATGGAGCTGCAATCGGTGTTTGATAATCTTGGGTGATC
>JAQVTV010000040.1 GCA_028699855.1 Candidatus Izemoplasmatales bacterium
TGTTCATGGCAACAGAACCTGTGACTTCCCCGCGCAACGCTTTGGGAATGGTATTCTTCGCGCTGTTCTTGGGCGCGTTGACCGTTCTGTTTCGTTTTATCGGCGATTACCCCGAAGGCGTGGGTACGTCGATTATCGTGATGAATATCTTTGCTTTTCCAATCGACAATCAAACCGCTATCATCCGTGCCAACGGTCTCAAGAAGACGAGTCTAATCCGCCTCGGATTCCTGTGCGCTTTGGTATTGGCCTTGATGGTGTATACCTTGGTGAAATCAAACAGTCTCTATGACGTGATGACCGGTTGGATCATCCGATTCTGGGGGGTGAGGTAAGATGAAATCATTTATGATGAAACATGGAATTCTTGTCGGCGCATTGGTGATCATCGCCGCTGTCTTCGTCTTTGGCGGGATGTATAGTCGCTATATGACCGAGCAGATCGATGTCCGCGCGGAAGCCGAAAGACAACGGCAGCTGGCGGAAGAGAAGCGACTATTTGAAGCGAGTCTCCTTGCGTTTTTCGAGGATGCGACAGACATTCAGGAAGCGGAATACGTGGGCGTTTCGAAGAGTTATCTCAAACCGGGGAAATCTGGTCCCGCTGAGGGAGATTATTTTCAACCGACACTGGACGGAAGTTATATGGTCTTTGAAGATGATGAAGCAGTGGGTGTGGTCTACATCATTTCTTCCTTTGGCAACGCCGTGGGGTTGAAAGTGGCATATGCCATCGATTTTGCGAGTGATCAAATCATCGGTGTCAAAGTCATCAGCCACAACGAAACGGATGACGACGAAGACTTTCCAGGATTGTACTATCAAAAACTCGACAGCGCGTTCTTTGATCAGTTTCGTTCATTTTCATTCAACGAGGTGGTGCTCGAAGTCGACACGATCGCGGGTGCGACATATTCAGGTAAGGGGTTTGAACTCGCAGCAATCTATGCACGGGAACAATATGCCCATGATTTCGATGATTTTGAAATTCCGTCCGTAGTTGTGACGATCAACTCGATCATCAACAATCTGGATCCCGATACGTTCGTCAACTATCCGTTGATCGCAAACATTACGATTGGTGCCCAGGCGACTGTCATCGATGTCTATCTTGCGATCAACTACACGTACTTGGGTGTGGCATCGGGCGACTATCAGCCCTCCGATGATGAACAAGCCGAGATTCGCAATCTCGCTTCCACCAGTGGAATGGTGTCGAATCGCAGTTGGTTTTTGAGTTATGACGAAACGACCAGGACAGTGGTCATGGGGGCTCGAGGGATGTATCCTTCCACGCCGATTGAAGTAACGTTTGTCCTCAATGATACGTTGGATGGCGTTGAATCGCGTTCGGTGTATTCTCGGGAAAGTTATTATGACGACTACAATGTTCCTCCGTATGGTTCATACGTGGGAGGACCCCCTCCTTGGGTAGAAAATACGATTATTGACCAGTACCTTGCAGGGGAGACCATCGATACAATTGCCGGAGCGTCGGCGTCCACAGAAGTTTCGATGCGCAGTCTGGTCGCCTTATTGGATCGCTTCATCGATTCATTGAACGGAGGTGCGAACGGATGAATAAAGGCTTGATTTCCGGGCTGGTGTTATTATGTTTCGGCGTCGTATGTGGTTTGTTGCTCGCAACGGTCAATCATTTCACGGCGGGAATCATTCATGAGAACGCCATCAAGGAAAAAAGGGAAATGTTGCGTCAGTTCTATCCGGATATCGATTCATACGATCTGGATGAAATCGAACTGGAAGGCGATATCAATTCTCTGTATCTATTGACGGACAAGACGACCCATGATGTGTATGCCGCCATTTACGGCGTTAGCGCAATCGCATATAAAGGCCGCGTGAACATGTTGATTGCCATTGATGCGGATTTCACGGTTCGTGACTATGCGTTTGTCGGCAACAGCGGGACGGAAGGATTAGGTTTGACTTTGGCTGATCTTGATTTCGGAATGACCGGAGTACTCATCAGCGATTGGGCAACCGAATTCGATGCCCTCTCCGGCGTGACTGTCACCTCGATTGGTTATGGACCCGCATATGATGGCGGAGTCAGACGTTGTTTCGAACTCGTAGCCGGTCGTGTAGCTACTGATTTCGGAGGTGGAAACTGATGAATCAAAAAGAAAACTTCTTAAAAGGTTTTGTCAAAGAGAATCCGCTTTTGGTTTCCATGCTGGGGATGTGTCCGTCGCTTGCGGTGACGACCCGCTTGGAAAACGCCATCGGAATGGGTATCGCGGTTTTGTTTGTTTTGGTGCTTTCGAACTTGCTGATATCGTTGATCATGAGCCATCAGAAATTGGGTGAATGGGTCAAACCGGTGAGAATACCTGTTTATATCGTTGTCATTGCTACACTCGTGACAATGGTTGATATGTTGATGAATGCATTTTTACCCGACATCCATAAGAGTCTGGGCATGTTTATTCCACTGATTGTGGTCAACTGTATCATCTTAGGTCGCGCAGAAGCATTTGCTTCGGAAAACAAACCGCTCGATTCTGTGGTCGATGGGGTGAGTATGGCGCTGGGTTTCACCTTTGCGATCGTAGTCATCAGCGTGATCAGAGAGGTCCTGGGCAACGGGACCATCACCGTCTGGGGCGATGTGGTGCTCAATATGAGATTCATCTTTGATTTCTTGAATATCCAGCCCATCGATATGTTTGTCAAACCGGTTGGCGCATTTTTGACCTTCGGCTTCTTGTTGGCCGGAGTGGCCGCAATCACAAATCACAGAGCTTCGAAAAAAGTTGGAAAGGTGGCTAAATCATGAGCGAACTCATTCAACTTGCGTTTATCGCATTCATTGTAGAAAACATCGTTCTTACCCAATTTTTGGGGATATGTCCCTTTATCGGTGTATCTCGAAAACGGAGTTCCGCACTGGGAATGGGAATGGCTGTTGTGTTTGTGATTCTGATTTCGAGCATTCTGACGTGGGTCATCTATCATTACGTGTTGGCGTTTTTCTCAATCACCTACATGCGGACAATAGTCTTTATTCTTGTCATCGCTTCCTTGGTGCAGATGGTGGAATTGTTCTTGAAGAAGATATCTCCAGCGCTCTATAAGGCTCTAGGAATCTATTTGCCGTTAATCACGACGAACTGCGCGGTACTCGGTGTCGCGATCATCAATATCGACAAAAGTCACACTTTTAGCGAAACCGTCGTGTATTCATTGTTCATTTCGCTCGGCTTTCTCTTCGTGATGTACATCTTTTCCATGATTCGTGAGAAACTTGATTTTTCACCCGTGCCCAAAGCCTTTAAAGGCGTGCCCATCGCATTGGTAGTTGCTGCGATCCTCGCGCTTGTGTTCAGCCGTTTGGGGGGAATTGTCTAATGGAGATCGTATACGCGGCAATGGTGCTCGGAGGCCTCGGTTTTGTGCTCGGTTTCCTGATCAATTTGGTCGGAAAATACTTCCATGTGGAAGAAGATCCCCATATCAATGAGGTCGTAGAGTTGTTACCCCGGGTTAATTGCGGTGCTTGTGGCTACCCTGGATGCAAAGAAATGGCGATTGCTTTACTGGAAAACAAGGTCAAACCAGCCCAATGCAAGCCTATCAAAAAAGAAGCGCTTGGCGTGCTGGAAGCATATTTGAAAGACTATTTCTCAAATAAGAATCAAGCATAGTTCATTTATGGTTTATGGTACCGTTTTTATCATGGCCACACATGATTTTTGTTGCAAATATCATTGTTTCACGTTATAATATGAGGCTGATATCAGTACAATCATTTTAGGAGGAAATAGAATGAAGAAATCTTTACTCGGATTAGCTGTCATGTTCTTCGGTTTTGCGATTGTTGCTTGTAATGGCGCAACGACCCAAGCACCGACGACTGCTGCACCGACGACTGCTGCACCGACCACGGTTGCACCCACGACCCAAGCAACGACTGCAACACCAAGAGAATTCCCTGTTGATGGTGAATTCACAGCTTATGAAGTAAGCGTTGATCGCAACACCCCGATGGTTACTACTGTAACCGTGACTATCGAAGACGGAGAAATTACGGGGTATGTCATCGACTGCCGTCAAGGTACGAGAACGCTCACCGGAGAAGAGTACGCCTATGCTTGGAAACCCGAATCAAAACAAGCACTTGGATACAACTACAAAATGCATTGGAACGCATACGCTGCTACCGATGAAACACCCACCATCGAAGAATATGAGACATGGTTGGGCGACAACGACAAACTCGAGTGGTTTGAACAAGCCGATCTTATCGCTGCACAATGGTTGGCGGACGGCGTTGAGTCTGTAACGGTTGATGGAGATTATATCGATAACGTCGCAGGCGTGACGATCAAAGATGGCGGATATATCGCATTGGCCGCCGCTGCAGTCGAACTTGCGCGTCAAGGAAAATTCCAAGCGATCTATTGCAGTGGACAAGACCTCTACTCTGTAAGCATGCTCGTTTCCGCTGAAGGTGTAGTCAGCGATCTATTGCTTGACACGCTTCAAGGACAAGGAAACAAAACGACGGGTATCTTCGTATGGAGAGATCAAACCAAACAAGAACTTGGTTATGGCTACATGATGCATGGAAATGCGTATCGTGCTGTTGATGAGACTCCGACTGTTGAAGAATATGAAGTCTGGTTAGGCGAAAATGACAAACTCGAATGGTTTGAACAAGTCGGCCTGATCACGGATTATGTCTTGGCAAACGGATATGACGAAAATCTCCAACCGATTACCACTACCGGTAAGGGCGGAAGTCTTGACGGAACAACAGTGCTTGACGATCTCGCAGGTGTTTCTGTGACATCGGGAAGCTACTACTCATTGATTGGCGCTGTTTTTGCAAAAGTCGCTGACGAAGTCATTGGGTAAAAAATTCAATAAGGCTCATCATGAAGTTGTCCTTCGGGGCAACTTTTTTGTTGGGTGTTTAAAGGAACATGCTATAATGAGAGAAAAGGCGGTGAGGCATGATGGAAGATTATGAGATTTTATTGCTCGTGGGCGCAATCATGGTGATCGGAATCGGTACAATCCTTATCTTCACGGCTTCAATCCGCCAAAAACAAAAAAAGGGTATTGCGGACCTTTTACAACATAGCGAGATACTTAATTGCCGGGAGTATCATGCGAATGGCGTATACCAGTACGCATTTGAAACCAAGGATAAGGCCTTCTTTCTGAAAGTTGTGATGCTTTCAAGCAAATATGAGTTGATCATCACGAATCCGAAGCAATGGTGTATCAATGACGATCCCAAAGCCTGGAAACGATCCGTGAGACCTAAAACCATCGATGGCGTCCCGGAGTTCATCAAACTCAAACATCCCGATAAACCCACAATACGCATCGCATTGATTGTCCCGGGATGTCACAATATCACTGTCTATCTGAACGAAAGTGATGTCGCATTGGTGAATCATGCCAAACCCGTTCATGGAGTTTATTTTGTTCAAATGCACGAATTCTCTAATTTTTTATCGACATTTTTGTGAGATGAAATAGCGACTTCAATATTACATATTGATTATCGATCTTCGGTTATGAGAAGTCCGTCATCGATGTTTCGGGAAGAAAATTCCCGCTTTTATTTTAGAAACGGTTGTGATATCATCACTATGAGAACACAATCTATGGATGATATGGAGATGAATGACGATGATTAAACTACAACGCGCCACCGATAATCCCATTTTGTATCCCAACCCGGATCATGCTTGGGAAGACCTTGTCGTATTGAACCCCGCCGTGATCTATGATGATGAAAACACTGAGTTCGTGATGCTCTATCGCGCTGCGGGTGATACACCGATGCACTATATCTATTTGGGGCTCGCAACCTCGAAAGACGGGATTCATTTTGAACGCCAAAGCAAAGAACCGATCTTTGCGCCCGATTATGACGGTGCAGATGGTGGATGCGTGGAAGACCCGAGATTGATTCGGATGGGTGAGTGGTATTTTTTGACCTATGCATCGCGCCCTTATGCGCCCGGAAGATATTGGTTGAATGAACCGAAACCATGGATGGATCCCCCCAAGGTGGGACCGAAATATCTGCTTGAGAACAATTCCGCGACGTTTCTTGCGATTACCAAGGATTTCCGCACCTATAAGAAACTGGGTCGAATCACCGACACGCGTCTTGATGATCGTGATGTGTTCTTTTTTCCTGAAAAAATCAACCATCAGTTCGTGCGATTGTCACGACCGATGAATTGGTGTGGCGAAGGGTTTCCCAATGCCAATCCAGCAATCTGGATTTCGTTTTCGGATGATATCCTCGAATGGGGAAAGCCCGAGTTGTTGATGAAGGGCGAAACATGGTGGGAATCGAAGAAAATCGGTGGATCTTGTCCGCCCATCCGCACCCCTTACGGGTGGTTCCATATTTATCATGGTGTGTCGGAGAAGGATCACACATACCGCGTTGGTGCTGTCATCCTCGATCTCAATGATCCGCGAAAGATCATCGCCCGCACCCCAGAACCAATCTTCGAACCTGAAGCTTGGTATGAGACCAAGGGCGTCTATGAAGGCTGTGTCTTCCCTACGGGGAACGTGGTCAAAGACGGGATCCTCTATGTCTACTATGGTGCCGCTGACAAATATGTCGGTGTAGCCACCGCCCCCTTTGATCAATTACTCGAAGAGATGATGAAAAGATAAAATCCAAGAAGCCGGACTCGGCTTCTTTTTTTCAAAAAAAAGGTAAACGCTTACTTGACATTTGACGGAGGATGCAATAAAATTAAGTTATCGATAAAGTTACAATTTAGATGTTAGGAGATGCACATGAAGAAGATCACCGCTTTTTTTGTTGCAGTTTTATATGTCGGAGCACTCATAGCTTGTTCAAACATAACGACTTCACAGACGATTCAGACGACTACCAACCCGCCCACAACCTCTGCTCCACCCACAAGTGGAGTACCTACTATTGCACCCACGACGATATCACCCTCCACATTAGCCCCAACGACTGTAGCCCCAACAACCGTGGCTCCAACGACTGTGGCACCGACAACGGTGGTGCCGACGACTATGGTACCGACCACGGGTATGCCAACGACTCTGGCTCCTACGACGCAACTTCAGACATTGTTGCCTCTTGAAGTGCCGACGGATTTGGCCATTCAAAACAATATCATTCAGTTTCAAGGCGTTCAGAACGCGACCAAATACCAACTTCAAGTCCGCGCTGTATCATCAGGTGATGTGTCCTATTATTTTGTGCCGAGCGGATTCAACCTGAGATTGATTCTGACCGATGGAACGTATGGCTTTTCTCTACGCGCCATTGGTAATCAAGTATATGGAAATTCCGCATACTCCAGTGAGGTGGTTGCCGAGATTATGGATCCCAATCGAACCAACAATCTATCAGGAAGCGACTTAGAAGATTACCGTTATATGAATTGGACAGGTCGCACCTATTATGATGAAACACAGGAAATCGTATCTTTCTATTATACAGCAAGCGGATTCGAAGTCGGATTCTACGGTACTTCGCTTCAAGCGACATTCGTCGCCTCGAATACGAGTACTGTGAGCAAAAGACCGCATCTGGT
>JAQVTV010000041.1 GCA_028699855.1 Candidatus Izemoplasmatales bacterium
CCGTGCGGTGACACTATAAAAGAGCGGATACAGACTCTTGTCTTCGATGGTTGTGACAAGCACGCCACCTTCTTTGACGATACCGAGTTTGTTCAGTGCGATGGATTCGAGGGTGTTACCGAGTTGCTTCATATGATCATAGGATATGTTGGTGATGCAGGCAACCTCGGGGACGATGACATTGGTGGCATCGAGCAAACCTCCGAGACCCACTTCAATCACCGCATATGAGACTTCCTGATCGCGGAAATACAAAAACCCCATCAATGTTAGCACTTCGAAAAAAGTGATCTGATCATGATAGATCTGCTCATACTCATACCAAAATTGATAAAGTATATTGCTATAGTGAATGACATCTTGATCACTGATATAAGCGTGGTCGATGCCGATCCGTTCGTTAAAGCGCACGACATAAGGCGATGTATAGATACCGACCTTGAATCCCGCCTGAACGAGGATGTTTTTGATATAATTCGCAGTTGAACCCTTTCCGTTGGTTCCGCCCACATGGATCGTCCGGAATGATCGCTCCGGGTGGTCAAGCATCCTGCAGGCATTTTCCATACGGGTCAGATCCAGTTTATCACCGAATCGATGGATGTTCTCAATCCATTCTTGTGCAGCAGCAAGTGTGTTGAACATGTTATCCCTTGAGTTCTTTCATGCGACTTCGCGTCGTTTCGAGCCTTTCTACATAGAGTTCATATTTTTCTTTTTCTTGTGTGATTTTTTGAGGAGGTGCCTTTTCGAGGAACTGAGGATTGTTCAACAATCCATGACTTCTTTGGATTTCCTTGAGTAACTCAAGCTCTGCCTTTTCCAGTTTGGCGAGTTCTTCCTCTTTATCAATCAAACTTGCGATAGGTACATACGCCTTGACATTTGGAAATACCAGTGTCAATGTGTCTTTAGCGTCTTGGACTTGACGCACGGTATCCAAAATTCCTGGATTGATGAATTTGTCGAGATAACCACGGTTATCCAGGATCAATGCCTGATCCTCAAGCGAACACTCGATGATCAGGTCGAGCTTTTTTTGATAAGGCAAGTTGTATTCGTTGCGAATCTGTCGAAGTTTCCTTATCAAATCGAAAAACCATTCATTCGCGACTGTCTCGGGAAAGCGCATATGGTTATCTCGAGGCCATGAACTGATGGAAATGGATTTATCCTTATGATTCATGCGGAGATATATGTCTTCAGTCACAAACGGCATGAACGGATGCAATAGCTTGATGACTTGTTCAAGCACATACAATAGTACGGTTCGGGTTTGGGCCTTGTCGAGGTCGAGTTTGCTCATCTCAATATACCAAGAAGCAAAATCATTCCAAGTAAAATTGTAGATGATGCGGGCTGCCTCTCCAAAGTCGTAACGTTCAAAAAATTGATCGGCTTGGACAATCATTTCATTCAGTCTGTGAATTATCCATCGGTCGGCAAAACTGAATGCCGTTTGATCGAGTTCGGCGGCATCATCCTCCGTCGTCACATTCATCAATATATAGCGGCTGATATTCCATAGTTTATTGATGAAATTCCAACTCGACTCGACTTTTTCTTCATCATATCTCAAATCCAATCCGGGACTGGAGTTCGTTGAGATAAAGTAACGAAGCGCATCTGCTCCATGGGTTTCTACCACATCCATCGGATCCACCCCGTTACCGAGGGATTTCGACATCTTGCGACCTAAATGGTCGCGGATCAGACCGTGGATAAAACAATCCTTAAAGGGGTCTTTTCCGGTAAAATCGATTGCTTGGAAAATCATGCGTGCCACCCAGAAGAAAATGATGTCATAGGCCGTGACCAAGACCGATGTCGGATAGAACCGTTGATAATCATCGGTATTTTCAGGCCATCCAAGCGTCGCAAACGGCCATAACGCAGATGAAAACCATGTATCGAGCACATCCTCATCCTGAACCCACCCCTCACCGGGATGGTCCAATCCGCAATAGATCTCCGATCCGCGATACCAAACCGGAATCCGATGTCCCCACCATAGTTGACGCGAAATGCACCAATCCTCGATGTCAACCATCCAATTCGTAAACATCTTCTTGAAGCGTTCCGGGACAAAATTCACAGCAGACTGACGCAACGTGTTTTCCGCCAGTTTTTCCATCGAGACAAACCATTGTTCAGACAACCGAGGTTCAACGATGACTCCCGTCCGCTCGCTATGACCCACATTATGCTGCATCTTCTCGACTTTGACCAACAATGCACTATTTTCGAGATCCTGAACAATCAGCTTACGGGCTTCAAAGCGTTCCATACCGTTATAGGGCCCTGCAAGATCGTTCATCGTTCCATCATCATTCATGCATAAAGGCATTTCAAGATGATGCCGTTTCCCGACCACATAGTCGTTGGGATCATGAGCCGGCGTGACTTTCACCGCGCCCGTACCGAACTCACGGTCGACATAACTATCGGAGATCACGGGAATTGCGCGCTCTGTCAGAGGAATCATCACCTGTTTGCCTATCATATCCTTGTAACGCTCATCTTCGGGATGCACCATGAGTGCTGTGTCCCCGAACATCGTTTCGGGCCGCGTTGTGGCAACGCATATTCCACCTTTCTCGCCCACGAAGGGATAGGTGATATAATACAACGCGCCTTCTGTTTCCACATGCTCGACCTCGATGTTCGAAATCGCAGTCTTCGCCTCGACATCCCAGTTGATGATCCGCTTGCCCCGATAGATGTATCCCTTATGATACATGTCCACGAAAACCTTCAACACGGCGTGTTCAAAGCCTTCATCCAGAGTGAAGCGTTCGCGATCATAATCAAGCGACAGTCCGATAACCTTCCACTGATCACGGATATATGCTGCGTACTCCTCTTTCCATTTCCAGGCTTCAACGAGATATTTCTCACGCCCCAACTCATAACGATTGATGCCTTGTTGGCGCAATTTCTGATCGATTTTCGCTTGCGTGGCGATACCTGCGTGATCCATTCCCGGCAAAAACAACGCATTATACCCTTGCATGCGCTTTCTACGGATGATGATGTCTTGAATCGTCCCATCCCATGTATGACCTAAGTGGAGTTTCCCGGTGACGTTGGGCGGGGGAATCACAATCGTGAAGGGCTCTTTTTGCGTCTGATTCGCCGAAAAGAATCCCCCTTGAAGCCAAAAATCATATTTGCCTTGCTCCACTTCGCGGTGGTCGTATTTTTGTTTCATCTCACTCATCGAAACCCACTCCTTCTATGAGGTGTCTTCTGCCTTCATAATATGCACGAATCGCTTCCTGATTATCCGGTGAATGCACTTCCGGCACGGCTTCATAGGTAAAATATCGCAATTCCAACGACTCTTCGTCGTTGATCTTGAGTTCACCGCCGATGACTCTGCCGACAAACGCAAAGGCAATCACACGCGCTTCGTCCTTCTCTTTCCATCGCATCTGCGGATTATTGAAGACACCTAGGAAGCGCGTGATCTCGATATCGAGATTCGTCTCTTCTTTCACCTCGCGAATCGCACAATCCATGATGGATTCGTCCATTTCCAACAAGCCTCCAGGAAGCCCCCATTTCTTGTTGTCGCTACGCTTTTGCAGAAGCACCTGATTATCTTCGTTGACCACGACAACCGCTGTGGCACACAAGATGACTTTGTTGTCTTTCACCATGTCTCGCAAATATTTGATATAACTCGTCTGTTCCATGCTTTACCCCTCTAAAAATGAAAAATCGCCCCAGAAAAGGACGATCATGATCGCGGTACCACCTTTGTTCCGGCATGGCCGGCACTCAAATCCGTTAACGCCGGCGACGGATGGAACTACTCATTTCGCACCATCAACTCCGTGGTGACATTCATCGACCTATCTGATAGACTTGCACCGCCGTCTATTCGCTTTTTTCTCGGGTTCGATTACTCTTCCACTTCAATGTTGTTGCTTTGTATTTTAGCAAAGAATCATCGATTTGTAAAGCGTTATCGTGAACATTCTCTATAATCATCACACCGGAACAAAACGATGTCTTCAGGAAACTGAGCGCAAGGTGTCCATCCAGTAATTCGATGATTTCGTCAAACACATGATAATGCTCCGTCTCATCCCAATAATCATGGTGTGCCTCATGGCACACATTTTTGTCCATCTCGGTCGGAAACATGATATCACCGATCAAGATGGTACCGAATGGTTCAAGAAATGTCAGCAAATGATTGATCATTCCGATCCATTTTTGCATGTCGAGGTGATGCATGGCATAAGTCGACACGATGAAATCATAGCGTTCATGCCGAAGCGCTTCGGGAACACCCAGAGTGAAATCGTGATGGGTCATCTTGGATTGAGGAAATTTTAACCGTGCGTGCTCCAACATCTTCTCTGAAAAATCAACGCCCCAAAGGCGAAACGTATCCGGGTTCAATTTTTCGTACAATCGCGCCGTTCCGATGCCCAAATCAAGAATCTTCGCACATGGCTGATCTTTTCTGACGACGATGCGTGAGGCGATCGTATCGAGCACATGCTCGTATCCTGCAAAAGGGAACAAGTTCAATCGATCGCATTCCTGAACGGTTTGATCATATTCCTCGCTTAAAGAATCGAATAAGAATTGACTCATGGCTTCTCGCTCTCCTGTGTGACATAAGGCAGAATCATATCCCAGATAGCTTCGCGCTGGTATTTCGTTTTCGACGAAAAAAACATCACACTGTCTTGTTCGGACAAATGAAGGGCGGATCTGATCTTACGCATCTGCACGAAGCGTTCGTTATTGGAAAGCTTATCCACTTTTGTGAGTATATACATGACTGGAAGACCTAATTCACGAAAAAATTGCTGCATGATGAAATCATCTTCACTCGGAGTTCTTCTGGAATCGAGCAGCAAGATACCTAGACTGAGTGAGTTTGATTCCGTAAAAAACGTTTCGATCCGGCGACGAAAGACCTCGAGTTGATCTTTGCTGACACGGGCATAGCCATATCCTGGAAGGTCGACAAAGTAAAACGACTTATTGATCAAAAAGAAGTTGATCAGGCGCGTCTTACCGGGTGTCTGAGATACTTTCGCAATGGTTTGATGATTCAGCATGGCATTGATAAACGAGGACTTCCCGACATTGCTTCGTCCGACAATGACGATTTGAGGCAAATGATCCTTGGGAAACTGATGCTTTTGGTCCGCGCTGACGATGAACTCGATGTGTTGAATTCGCATACAAGCCTCCTAAAGGGACGTGACTTTGATAATCAGTAGTTTCAAATACATCGTTTCCGGAGATGAAAGCAAGATGGGATGATCTTGGGGTTGCGTGCGCGTTTCAAGAAGCTGCAGGCGTTTGTGGGTATCATTCGCAGCTTCTCGGATCATATCGATGAATGTATTGAGCGGGATGTGCTGTGAGCAAGACGCGCTCACAAGGTAGCCGCCTTCTTCGATCAATTTCAAGGCCTGGACGTTGATCTCCTTATAACCTCGGATCGCCTGCGAGACTTTGGCCGAGGTTTTAGTGAAGGCGGGTGGATCTAATATGATCATACCATAAGAATGTCCCTGTGTGACTTCTTCACGCAAAAATGAGAACACATCTGTACGAATCGCTGTGACGGGCACGTCGTTGAGTCGTGCATTCCGTTCAATCCCCTCAATGGCAGAGGGTGATATATCGATGGCGATGGCGGATGATGCGCCCGCATGCATTGCCTGGATTGCAAAGTGACCGAGATGCGCAAAACAATCGAGAACGGTTCTCCCTTTTGCATACTTTCTAATCGCCAAATGGTTTCGCGACTGATCCAAAAACATTCCCGTTTTCTGACCTTCACGGATATTTACAAGAAAGCGACAATCTCCTTCTTGGATTTCCACCGATTCCGGGACGGCTCCATATACGACGCCAGCTTCCGAGACCAAACCTTCAAGGACATGAACATGTTCATCAACTCGTTGGTAGATTCCCTTGGGGTGATACCTTTCCACGAGCAGATCGATCAGCATCGTTTTCAGTTTTTCAACACCCAATGACAATATTTGAATCACCAAATAATCATCGTACTTGTCCACGATGAATCCCGGTATCCCGTCCGCTTCGGCGAAGAACGCGCGATAACTCTTCTCGAATCCCGCTTGTTGACGCAACGAGAAGGCATCATCGATGCGTTGCTTGAAAAATGCGCGATCGACCACCTCGTCCCGCCATGTCAAAATCCGGACAAAGATTTTTGATGCCGTATTCAGAAACCCTTTTCCGACAAAAAAACCTTCATACGCAACCACTGAGACGATAGAACCGGATACGATTTTACCTTCAAAGCGTTCAATTTCGTTATGATAGATCCACGGATGCCCCGCCATGATCCGAGTTGCTTCGTTTTTTCTTAAAATGATTCGATCGGGCATATGATCACCTCGTTCCGGAATCGTCGGGACGGTAATGCACCCACGCGCGTGGAGCCTTGGCGATACATTGCGACAACGATCGGATTTCGTCCTCATGAACACGATCAACCGTATGCATCAACTCCTGGACTTTCACACCTGCACGGTGCAACTCCGCAAGCAAAGCGGCAGCGTGCGAAACCGAGTCGAATATTCGCAAGAAATCACCGAGTGTTCTTCGTTTGATTCTTTTCAAAGCTTCACGATTGATCCGTTCTGAAGCCATCCTCGACACCATCTCATCCATGAGCGTTCGGGCCGTGTCAGGTTCGGATGATTCCAAATAAAACAGGATATGTTGATAATCCGGAGCAATCGATATCGCGTGGCTGAAGGTGTTGTTGACAGAAGCCTTTCTTTGCAACAAAGCGGTGTTCTTAGCGGACAAGTCGAAGAACAAATCGATCAATACTGATACCTTGATCTCAAGCAACATCGCCTCACGCAATGAGGCCAACGGGGTTTGGATTTTGATGCCGAGCATCATGATATCATTTCTGACATCCTTGGCAATGACCCTTGAAGGATGTACGACAGAAGCTGGTTCCGCCGGAGAAAGGGGAATGAATGGCAACGGCGCTCGCGGTTGGAAGTACCGATGATGATTCAGTTCATCGATCACGGGTTCGATCGCGAAGTCCCCGCCGATAACCAGATGCAATTGCGAAGGGTGATAGAATATGGAGAAGGCATCTTGCAGCGTCTTCTTGTCGATCAGATGCAATGACTGACTCGTTCCGGCAATATCCGCCTTGATGGGATGATGATGGTACATCGACTGCAATATATCGTAATAGAGTCGTTGATCGACATCATCGTGATACAACATGATCTCTTTCTCGATGATCGATTGCTCTTTGCGGATACCCTTGACTGGAAAAGCGATATCCGAAAGCATATCAAACAACAACATCAAAGGTTCGACGATGCCATTGGTGGTGGAAAAATACAGGACGGTTTTATTGTGTGTCGTAAAGGCGTTCACATTCGCCCCGACTTCAGCAAATCGTTTGGATATGTTACCCCCGTTGCCTTCAAAGAGCATATGTTCAAGAAAATGTGCCGTTCCTTCAGGAAAAATCTGTG
>JAQVTV010000042.1 GCA_028699855.1 Candidatus Izemoplasmatales bacterium
TGACTAATTTTGAGTTGTAGATTGGATCCGGTAAAACGTCTCTTTTTACAACTTTACCTTTACGAGGCATAAGGTGATTCCTCCTTTCGAAAATGATGAATAAATATCAATGAATCTTGAATTACCTTATTTTTTTGCCGGAGCCGGTCGTTTCGCTCCATACTTGGAACGTCCTTGCTTTCTGTCTTGGACTGAAGTTGTATCCAAGGTGCCGCGAATGATGTGATAACGGACACCAGGCAGGTCCTTCACACGTCCGCCACGAATCAGGACAACGCTATGTTCCTGGAGTTTGTGGCCAATGCCGGGAATGTACGCATTAACTTCGCCGCCGTTTGATAGACGCACGCGGGCATACTTTCTCAATGCGGAGTTCGGCTTCTTGGGGGTCATCGTTGCCACACGCACACAGACTCCACGCTTTTGCGGACTGGAAAGATCCGTGTAGCGTTTCTTCAAACTGTTGAAACCAATGTTCAACTGCGGCGCTTTGGATTTCCTGACTTTGTCGTGACGTCCTTGTTTGATCAACTGGTTGATCGTAGGCATATGTGTTTCCTCCTTTCTTACCCACACACCCGGGAGGTGCGTTTGTCTCATTTTTATAAGGTTGCAGGGCAACCTCATGGATATTGATTATTTACAGCATTATTATTATATACCACGATACGTGGTGTGTCAACCATAAAATATCGAAACCGTTTTCGTCGATATTTTTCTGACTTTTCACCCGAAATATACCATCTTTGTCAAGATATGATCATCATCAAGCATTTCAATCATCATTAAGGATACTCCATGATATAATATAAAAATGAACGATCATATTTTTAAGGCGGTGACCTACATTGATGCAAAATGCACATTACGACACGTTTATCTCGTATCTCGAAAAAGAAGACAAGAATCAGGCGGTTCAATACGCTTTGAGTCTTCTCGAACACAAGAGCCTCACCATTGAAGCGTTATACGAAGACATTTTAGCTCCTTCGTTGCTCTTCTTTGCGTGTAAGCTCGAAGATCAAGCCATCTGTATTTGGAAAGAACACACAAGAACATCGATCATCCGTACCATCTTGGAAGCGACTTATCCTTATATCATCGAGCGCACAAGCGCCGTGAAAAAAAGGAATCGTAAGGTCGTGGTCGTCTGCCCGCAGGAGGAATACCATGAAATCGGGGCTATCATGGCCACCCATTACTTTATCCTCGCCGGTTTCGATGCGCAATACATTGGTGCGAACACCCCCAAGGAAGAGATCATCTCCGCCGCAAGAGTGCTCAAACCCGACTATCTCGCGCTCAGCGTCACCAATTACTACAATCTGTTCACGACGAAAAAAGTCATTGAAGAAGTCAAACGGGATTACCCGCACGTGACCATCATCATCGGAGGTCAAGCTTTTTCCCAAAAAGGCGCGACAGAGCAAATTCCATTTGACATTCACCTGGAACACATGAAGGATATCTTTTCATTGGAATCGGAGGTGGCACAATGAAACTCCCATTCCAAATCGCTAAACGCTTCCTCTCATCGGCGAAAGGACAGACCATCTTTATCATCCTCGGCATCGCCATCGGCGTATCCGTTCAGGTTTTCATCGGTTCTCTGATCAGCGGTCTCCAAAAAAGCCTTGTGGATAAAACCATCGGATCCGCGTCTCAAATCACGATCAAGCCATCGGATTCAGCGAATTTCCTCTATGATTATGAAGAGATGATCGCAGATATCGAGCAGACGGATGGTCTCGACATCATCACAGCGAGCGTCAACGTCAACGGTGCGTTGAGCGATGGCACCCAAAGCGAACCCACTTTACTTCGAGGATTCAACTTCACCGGCGCGAACGTCATTTACGGTTTTGATACCAAACTCGTCGGTTCCTCCCGTTTACCTCAAAATCAAGGTGAGATCGCGCTCGGTGTCAATTTGGCAGAAACCTTGAATCTTCAGATTGGCTCTTCAATCACTTTTACCTCTCCCCTCCTGAACGATACCACACTGGAAGTGGTCGGTATCTTCGACTTCAATGTCTTGCAAATCAACAGCACCTGGGCCATCGCGACACTTGAAACCCCCCAAGCGATTTTGGGCATCACCGGTGGAGTATCCCAAATCGAGATGCAGATCCGTGATGTCTTTCAAGCGGAAACGATCTCCGCAGCCATCGCTTTGGATCTCGACAATCCGCAAATCAAAATCGAAAACTGGATCGATAACAACCAGGAATTGTTGAGCGGGCTTCAAGGGCAAAGCATATCATCGGTGATGATCCAAGTCTTTGTCATGATATCCGTCATTCTCGGGATCAGTTCGATTCTGGCGATCACCGTCATGCAAAAATCCAAACAAATCGGCATCTTGAAAGCCATGGGCATCGAAGATAAGGATTCCTCTCTCGTATTCTTGTTCGAAGGGCTCATCTTGGGTATCTTCGGCGCCATCGGCGGTGTGCTTTTCGGTTTGGGTCTTGCCTATGCATTCACCACATTCGCCATCGGCGCAGACGGCAATCCCGTCGTTCCATTAAATATCGATGGTGGTTTTATCGCCCTATCCGCGGGCATCGCGATTCTCGCCTCCATGCTGGCGTCGCTCATCCCCGCGCGCAAATCATCGAAACTCAGTGTGATCGAGGTGATCCGCAATGCCTAACATCGTCGAACTCAAAGACATCGTCAAAATCTATGGAGAAAAAACCAAATTTCCAACGCAAGTTCTGTTTGACATCAACCTCGCGTTTCGAGAAGGTTCCTTCAATTCCATTATCGGTCAGTCGGGATCGGGAAAATCCACTTTGCTCAATATTCTAGGCACTCTGGATTACCCCACATCGGGCTCCATCCACATCAATGGGAAAGAAACTTCCCGGATGAACAAGCTCGCGCTTGCGAGATTGCGCAATGAAACCATCGGCTTCATCTTCCAGTTCCACTATTTGTTGCCAGAATTTACGGCTTTGGAAAACGTCTTGATGCCGTATCGCATTTCTAAGAATCCCGTCTCGGAAGCGGTGCTTGCGCGAGCCAATGAGCTCCTCCAGCTTGTCGGCCTGGAAAAATACAAGCACAACCTGGCCGTGAACATGTCGGGAGGCCAGCAACAACGCGTCGCGATCGCCCGCAGTCTGATGAACAATCCCAAATTGATTTTAGCGGACGAACCCACAGGTAATCTCGACAGCGATTCGACGGAACAAGTGTACGGATTATTACGCTCCATCAACGAGAAATATGGCACAACTTTCATCATCATCACCCATGATCGCCACATCGCCGAGAAGGCGGATCGGATCATCGAGATCAAAGACGGTAAAATTTACATGGATGTTACGAAAACCAGCTGACTTCCCATTCCTTAGTTTCAAAGGTGATATCTGCGGATATCATCTTTTTTTTGCATAAAAAAAAGACCCCATCGGGTCTGGTTTGGTAAAATAATCATGATCGATATCACACGAATTACAGTCATTTGGCGCCCCAACTAGGACTTGAACCTAGGACCCCATGATTAACAGTCATGTGCTCTAACCAACTGAGCTATTGAGGCTCAAAAAAGAAAAGAAAGAGCCCGGCAACGTCCTACTCTCGCACTGACGTACTACCATCGGCGCTGAAGTGCTTAACTGCTGTGTTCGGGATGGGAACAGGTGTGTCCACTTCGCCATCGTCACCGGAGTTCTTTCAAAACTGGATATACTGCATTGCTTTTAAAGCCGCAAAGTCAAGTCCTCGACCGATTAGTACCAGTCAGCTAAACACGTCACCGTGCGTACACCTCTGGCCTATCAACCTCATCATCTCTAAGGGGTCTTACTTCTTACGAATGGGAAATCTCATCTTAGGGGGGGCTTCACGCTTAGATGCTTTCAGCGTTTATCCCTTCCGCTCTTAGCTACCCAGCTATGGCCTTGGCAGACCAACTGGTGCACCATCGGAGCGTCCATCCCGGTCCTCTCGTACTAAGGACAGCTCCCTTCAAATTTCCAACGCCCGCGACAGATAGGGACCGAACTGTCTCACGACGTTCTGAACCCAGCTCACGTACCGCTTTAATGGGCGAACAGCCCAACCCTTGGAAGCGACTCCACCTCCAGGATGCGATGAGCCGACATCGAGGTGCCAAACAACATCGTCGATGTGTACTCTTGGATGTTATCAGCCTGTTATCCCCAGGGTAACTTTTATCCGTTGATTGACGGCCCTTCCATTCGGAACCGCCAGTTCACTATGACCGACTTTCGTCTCTGCTCGACATGTACGTCTCGCAGTCAAGCTGGTTTTTGCCATTACACTCACCGAATGATTCCCAACCATTCTGAACCAACCTTTGTGCGCCTCCGTTACTCTTTGGGAGGCGACCGCCCCAGTCAAACTGACCACCAGACACTGTCCCCCGGATTACACATCCGCAGGTTAGATATCCAGCAACCGAAGGGTGGTATCCCAACGTTGACTCCACCGAAACTAACGTCCCGGCTTCGCAGTCTCCCACCTATCCTGTACATCCGTTACCGAATATCAATATCAAGCTACAGTAAAGCTCCATGGGGTCTTTCCGTCTAGTCGCGGGTAACCTGCATCTTCACAGGTACTAAAATTTCACCGAGTCCCTTGTTGAGACAGTGCCCAAGTCATTACACCATTCGTGCGGGACAGAACTTACCTGTCAAGGAATTTCGCTACCTTAGGACCGTTATAGTTACGGCCGCCGTTCACTGGGGCTTCAATTCAAAGCTTCGCTTGCGCTAACCTCTCCTCTTAACCTTCCAGCACTGGGCAGGTGTCAGCTCCTATACTTCATCTTGCGATTTAGCAGAAACCTGTGTTTTTGGTAAACAGTTGCTTGGGCCGCTTCTCTGCGGCTTTAATTTCTTAAAGCTCCCCTTCTCGCGAACTTACGGGGTCAATTTGCCGAGTTCCTTAACAAGGGTTATCTCGCGCGTCTTTAGATTCTCTCCTCGTCCACCTGTGTCGGTTTGCGGTACAGGTGCTTATAAGATTATCCCTAGAAGCTTTTCTTGAAAGTTTGAATTCGCCGAACTTGCGTGGTCAGCGCTCAGAATCTTGTGATGCGGATTTGCCTACATCACTTCCTCGCCACCTTCAACCCAAATCCATTCATGGGCCCCGGCTATCCTCCTTTGTCACTCCTTCAGTCTCATAAGCAGTACAGGAATATCAACCTGTTGTCCATCAGCTACGCTCTTCAGCCTCACCTTAGGACCTGACTAACCCAGGGCGGACGAACCTTCCCCTGGAAACCTTGGACTTTTGACGGATGGGATTCTCACCCATCTTTTCGTTACTCATACCGGCATTCTCACTTCCAACCACTCCAATAGTCCTTACGGTCTACCTTCAACGCTGTTGGAACGCTCACCTACCAATCAATCTTGCGATCGATTCCGCAGTTTCGGTATCATGCTTAGCCCCGGTACATTTTCGGCGCGGATCTATTCGACTAGTGAGCTGTTACGCACTCTTTTAAGGATGGCTGCTTCTAAGCCAACCTCCTAGCTGTCTGGACGGATCCACATCCTTTCCCACTTAGCATGAATTTCGGGACCTTAACTGGCGATCTGGGCTGTTTCCCTCTTGACCACGAACCTTATCACCCGTAGTCTGACTGCCGGACATGTTTTGCGGTATTCAGAGTTTGATTGCATTCAGTACCCCTAGATGAGGCCATCAGGCATTCAGTGCTTTACCCCCGCAAAACTTATTTCCGACGCTAGCCCTAAAGCTATTTCGGTGAGAACCAGCTATCTCCGAGCTCGATTGGAATTTCTCCCCTAGACACAAGTCATCCGGGCCCTTTTCAACGGACTACGGTTCGGTCCTCCATTGGGTGTTACCCCAACTTCAACCTGCTCATGTCTAGCTCGCACGGTTTCGGGTCTATAACAATGTACTACTTCGCCCTATTCAGACTCGCTTTCGCTTCGGCTCCGACCCTTCAGTCTTAACCTCGCACATTATCATAACTCGCCGGTTCATTCTACAAAAGGCACGCCATCACCCTTTAACGGGCTCTGACTTGTTGTAAGCATATGGTTTCAGGTTCTCTTTCACTCCCCTCCCGGGGTTCTTTTCACCTTTCCCTCACGGTACTGGTTCACTATCGGTCACTAGGTAGTATTTAGCCTTCGGAGATGGTCCTCCGATCTTCCGACAAGGTTCCACGTGCCTCGCCGTACTTCCATACCAGAGTCCTTACCATTTCGTCTACGGGGTTTTCACCCTCTCTGACTCGCTTTTCCAATGCGATTTGACTATGATAAGGTTTTGTAACTCCTTCACGGTACTGGGCTCTTTCCCTTTCGCTCGCCGCTACTCGGAAAATCGTTTTTACTTTCTGTTCCTACAGGTACTAAGATGTTTCAGTTCCCTGCGTTCCCTCACCTTTCGGTGTGACAGCCTTCTGCTGCCGGGTTCCCCCATTCGGATACCCCCGGATCTCTGCCTACTTACGGCTCCCCGAGGCTTTTCGTAGTTCGTCACGTCCTTCTTCGGCTCCTAGTGCCAAGGCATTCACCATACGCTCTTGTTTCCTTGACTTTGCTGCAGTATTATCCACTTTTCAAAGACCTTCTTCTCTGAAGTCCCACTTCCGGTCCTTCAAAACTAAACAGATTAATCCATCCGCTGAGCTCACCCCTCAGCGTTTCTTCCTACTTAGGATTTCTCCCTAGAAAGGAGGTGATCCATCCCCACGTTCCCGTAGGGATACCTTGTTACGACTTAACCCCAATCATCTGTCCCACCTTAGACGGCTCCTCCCTTGCGGTTAGGCCACCGGCTTCGGGTGTTACAAACTCTCGTGGTTTGACGGGCGGTGTGTACAAAACCCGGGAACGTATTCACCGCGATCTGCTGACTCGCGATTACTAGCGATTCCGCCTTCATGAAGTCGAGTTGCAGACTTCAATCCGAACTGAGACCACTTTTATGAGGTTCGCTCCAGGTCGCCCCTTCGCTTCTCTCTGTAGTGGCCATTGTAGTACGTTTGCAGCCCAGGTCATAAAGGGCATGATGATTTGACGTCATCCCCACCTTCCTCCAGCTTGTCGCTGGCAGTCTCACTAGAGTCCTCATCTCTCTTGTTAGTAACTAGCAATAGGGGTTGCGCTCGTTGCGGGACTTAACCCAACACCTCACGGCACGAGCTGACGACAACCATGCACCACCTGTATCCATTGTCCCGAAAGAACGGATTATCTCTAACCCTGTCAATGGTATGTCAAAACCTGGTAAGGTTCTTCGTGTATCTTCGAATTAAGCAACATACTCCACCGCTTGTGCGGGTTCCCGTCAATTCCTTTGAGTTTCAGTCTTGCGACCGTACTACCCAGGCGGAGAACTTAATGCGTTAACTTCAGCACTGAATTTCACTCCAACACTTAGTTC
>JAQVTV010000043.1 GCA_028699855.1 Candidatus Izemoplasmatales bacterium
GGAGAACAAGACGGAGTCGACTACTATTTCGTGTCGCGAGAAACGTTTGAAGAAAAAATACGCAACCATGAGTTTCTTGAGTACGCCGAGTTCGTCGGCCACTATTATGGCACGCCTCGGGAGACAATCGAGAATCGACTTTCAGAAGGCAAAGAAGTCATCATGGAAATTGAAGTGCAAGGCGCGCTCCAAGTCCGTGAAAAAATGCCGGAAGCTGTCTTTGTGTTCATCGTTCCACCGTCAAAAAAGATCTTGCGCGATCGCCTGTTGAAGCGCGGTACCGAATTAAGCAAAGATATCGATAAACGGATCGAAAAAGCGGAACGTGAATATCCGCTTGCCTACAAATACGATTACATCGTCGTCAACGATGAGGTCTATAATGCCGCGGATCGGATTTATGCGATCATCCGCGCGGAACACGCGAAAACCGAACGCTCGATTCATATGTATTACAAACTAATGGAGGAATCAAACGATGGGAAATCGAAACACTGAAGGGTTACGTTATCCTTCGATCGACGAACTGCTAGAGGTTGTCGATTCCAAATACAAACTCGCGTATATATCCGCAAAACGGGCAAAAATCATCAAGCAAGACGATTTTTCTTCCGTGGAGAACAAATGTGTCAAACCTGTTGGCCAGGCGCTCGAAGAGATACTGGAAGGAAAGGTCAAAGCGGAGTTTTAGACAGTCCTGGGGACTGTTTTTTTTATTTTCTGAAGATTTTTGGGATGATCTATGGGCGGATGGAGGTCAAAACCGATAAAAGATGCCGGCGACAATTGAATCAAGGTGCGATTTTTATTTGGATGATGTGATATAATAGACCAAGAAGAATGGGAGATGATGACGTGAATACCGAAATGGAAAAATTGCTTCAATTGCTTGAAATCCATGACGATATCATTATCGAGTACGGTCATATTGAATCGATGGAGGTCGATCCGGTCCAAAATACCTGGATGTTTCGTTTTCTCTTTGAACGGCCCATTCCAATCATCCGTTATCGTCATTTCATCCAAAAGTTACAAAGGATACCCGAAAAAGTCCAAAGCGTCAAAAGCGTGATCTTTAACACCATTTTTGAGACTTATGGCGATGATGAACTGCTCGAGTATTATGATTTTGTCATTGATACGTTGGTGGAATCCGAGAAACGCCTGATGCCGCTCAAGGATTATCCGGCGGACATCATCAATGGTTCAATCAAGATTCTTGTGCCGAGCGGTGCGCAGACCGCAAGTCTCTTTCGCAAAGAAATCGAAAGTGAGTTGGAACATCATGGGTTTCCTGTGACGGTCATCATCGAAGTGAACAAAGAACTCGGCACCATCGAATCGGAAATTGAAAAGGCCTCGAAAAATTTTGTCGACGCCAACCAGAACGTGACGAGGACGATGGCTATCAAATTTGATGAGCTTTATGAAGATCGTCCCGTCGACACTTATTTTACGCCGATCAGCCAGTTGCCCGTCGATGAAATCGGCCTGGAAGAGTATAAGGCAAAAAACGGAAGCAAAGCCAACTTTTCTGTGAAGGGCACAATCGTGTCCGTGGAATTACGGGAACAGCGGGCAGGAGCCGATGCCAACATCATCTTGACGGATGGAACGGATTCGTTGCTTGTGAAGAAGCGGTTGTCGAGCCAAGCCGAGCGTGATTTTTGTCAGAAACTTGAACCGGGACTGGGGCTGTCTGCCAGCGGCTATGCCAATTTCAACAGTTTCTATGGTGAAGTGATTCTCAACGCGATCAGCATGGCTAAATCCAATCATGTCATTCCCAAGACGGAGCGCATGGACCATCATTCTCTCAAGCGCGTCGAGTTGCATGTGCATACGAAGATGTCTTCGCTAGATGGCGTGAACACGATGGATGAGTATGTGCAACGCGCCAAACATTGGGGCCATACAGCGATTGCGGTGACCGACCATGGTTCTGTTCAGGCATTCCCGGAGTTCGCTCAAAGCGCGAAAGCACATGGCATCAAACCGATCTATGGCTGTGAACTCGTCTACGTCGACGACGAAGCGGTAACCATCACTCGCGGAACGAGTAGCGAGATGCTGAGCGAGGCGACCTATGTCGTGTTCGACATCGAGACGACCGGACTCTCCGTGCTCTATGATACCTTGATCGAAATCGCCGGTGTCAAAATCAAGAACGGCGCGATCATCGAGGAATTTTCTTCGCTCATCAATCCACGAAAACCGATATCTCCATTTACCACACAACTGACGGGCATTACTAACCAGATGGTCAAAGATGCTCCGTTATTGCCCCAAACAATGAAGGACTTCCATGCATTCAGCAAGGATGCGATTTTGGTCGCGCATAATGCGGATTTTGATTTGGGATTCATATACCGAAATTATGATGAATGCGGCATCGCGGCGAACAAACAGCCCTCGATCGATACATTGGTTTTGGCAAAAGCGCTGTATCCCGACAAGGGACGATATGGTTTGGATGCTTTGTGCCGGTTCTTGAAGGTGCCGCTTTCGGAACATCATCGTGCGATCCATGACGCCAAGGCGACAACGGAAATCTTCCTCCATATGCTGAAGAAATTGAAAAAGGAAGGCACGCTTCGCTTTCAGGATCTCAATCGCGTCATCAACCATGATGACGTGCACAAATACCCCTATCCTTTACATATCAATCTGATTGTCCAGAAACAAGAGGGACTCAAGAATCTGTACAAGATCCTTTCGGAAGCGTTGACGACTTACTTTGATCGCGATGCCAAGATGACGAAGAGCCTTTTGAAGCGGTACCGCAAGGGAATATTGGTCGCCTCGGGTTGTCGCAATTCCCGACTGTTTGAAACGGCGATGAACAAAACGCGTGAAGAATTGCTTGAAGTCGCCCGGATGTATGATTTTCTCGAGGTGCAGCCGCCCTCGACATTTGCCTATCTAAAAGACCAGATGCCCGAATGGCAAACGGTGATCCAAGATGTAATCCATCGCATCATTGACGTGGGCAAGGAGTTGCATATCCCCATTTGCGCCACGGGAGATGTGCATCATTTGGATCCCGAAGATGTCAAGTTTCGAGAAATCATGATCCACACACCCATGGTAGGGGGTGGATTACACCAGTTGTATCGTGAACGGGAGAAACCGTCGCAACATTACATGACCACCGAGGAAATGCTTCAAGAGTTCCAGTTTTTGGGTGATGAAGCGGCCTATGAGATCGTTGTGACCAATCCGAATCTCATCAGTGACTCGGTGGATGATATCGAGATCTTCCCCAAGGATTTGTTCGCACCAACGGATGAGTTTTTGGCTGAACAAGGCGTTCCTTCGATTCGGTCACGCGTCGACTCCATGGTGAGAGAACGTTCGGAAAAACTCTATGGCAATCCTTTGCCACAACTCGTGAAGACCCGTCTCGAGCGTGAACTTGAAAGCATCTATCAAAATGATTACGCGACCATCTACTATATTTCGCATCTCTTGGTGAAAAAATCACTCGATGACGGCTATCTCGTCGGGTCGCGCGGGTCAGTGGGGTCGAGTTTCGTGGCGACACTGATGGACATCACGGAAGTCAATCCGTTGCCCCCGCATTATTTGTGCCCGAAATGTCGCTTTTCCGCGTTTAAGAAAACGGAAGAAGAGCGTCGTCAATATGGAACGACTGATTTCGAACTCAAAATCCAAAAGATGCTCGAACGCACCGATTGTGGTTGGGATCTGCCGGACATGGAATGTCCCGCTTGCGGAACCAAACTGCTTAAAGACGGGCATGATATACCTTTTGAAACCTTTTTGGGATTTTCTGCGGAGAAAGCGAAAGTACCGGATATTGACCTGAACTTCTCCGGCGATTACCAAGGTGAGGTTCATGAATATATCCGCAAAATATTCGGCCAGAACTATGCTTTCCGTGCCGGAACCATCGGCACATGCGCCGCAAAAACGGCATATGCGATGGTGCGCGATTATTATGAGCATCTCAATGAGGAGCAACAGAAAGCCAACCTTCCGCCGATACGTGTTCGCCGCGCCGAGATGGAACGGCTCGCCAAAGGCATCGAAGGCTCAAAACGGACGAGTGGACAACATCCCGGAGGGATTGTGGTGGTGCCATCGGATAAGGAAATCTTCGATTTCACGCCGATCCAGTATCCGGGTGATTCGATGGATACATCATGGAAGACGACCCACTTTGATTACCATTCCTTTGAACACAACCTCTTCAAACTGGATGTTTTGGGGCATGATGATCCCACGATGATTCGGTATTTGATGGAATTTGTCAAAAAGGATCCCATGAATTTCCCCTTCTCGGATGCGAAAGATATTCCGGTGGATGACCGCGATGTATATAAACTTCTTTCGGGAACAGAAATCATTCATTTATCCTCCTCGGATATCAACAGCGATGTCGCATCTTATGGTCTTCCCGAGTTCGGAACGAACTTCGTGCGCGGGATGTTGCGGGATTCTCGACCCCAGACTTTCTCAGAACTCGTCAAGATATCCGGTCTGTCCCATGGAACAGACGTATGGAGCGGCAACACTCAGGACCTGATTCAAGGCCGTCGTCGGGAGTTCGGAAAGATTGATTTCAAGGACATCATCGGTTGTCGGGATGATATCATGCTTGATTTGATCGCCTACGGTATGCCGCAGACCATCGCCTTTGAGATCATGGAGTTCGTCCGAAAAGGAAAGGCTCCGGTGAATCCTGAGAAATGGGCAACCTACGCGGATCAGATGCGGCAACACGGGGTGCCCGAATGGTATATCTGGTCTTGTAGCAAGATCAAATACATGTTTCCGAAAGCGCACGCGACCGCCTATGTGTTAATGGCGATCCGCATCGCATGGTTCAAACTCTATCGGCCCATATATTTCTATTCGGGTTATTTTTCCAAGCGATCGGGAATCTTTGATGTCGATGCGTTCTATCAAGGCGAAGAAGGAATCGTCCGGCGTTTAAGAGAAATCAACGATAAAAGTGACGCTACGGAACGGGAGAAGAATTTGGTGACCGTGCTCGAGATCGCGCTTGAAATGTATAAACGGGGTTATACATTTTCGCCAATCGATATTCATAAGTCCCATGCGACCGATTTTCTGGTCTCCGCGGACCAAAAATCACTGATCATGCCCTTTGTCGTAGTCGACTCTCTGGGGATGGCAGCTGCGAATTCGGTGATCGATGCCCGTCAAGAAAAGCCATTCATTTCCAAACAAGATGTCAGAACGCGCACCAAGCTGAGTAGAACCATCTTTGATCGACTTGAAGATTTGGGCGTGTTTGAAGGGATGATCGAAACCGATCAGATTTCGTTGTTTGACCTATAATACCTTAATGGTTTTTTGATTTTCCACATCATTTCATCACGTTTTTAGCGTATAATCAATATAATTAAACTTGGAGGAAGGTACTTTATGTTTCGATTACGTAGTTCAAATCCTGTGATGCGTACGGCATCATCCTATACCGCTGTCAGCGATCGACCGCTCACTTACGCCAATGTGGCCGCGAAAACCGTATTCTTGGTGTTTTTGATCGCCGTGAGCGGCATTCTGACGTATATGTATCTTGAGAGCGTCGGTTTTGGCTTGTTGATTGGGGCGATGATCATCGGTTTCATTTCCGTCATCGTCGGAACGCGTTCGGTTCGTTTTGCGCCCTATGCCAGTGTGGTCTATGCTTTGGCAGAAGGCGTGGTGCTCGGTTTTATTTCCGCGATTGCATCTTTCCTGTATGAAGGCATTGTACCGACTGCAATCTTGACGACTTTGATCGTTCTGTTGGTCATGATGCTTCTGTATTCGACGGGAATCATCAAGGTGACTCATCGCTTCGCTTCGGTCTTGGTTGTCGGATTGATCGCAGTGATCATCATGGCGCTTCTGTCACTGATTCTGCCCTTCTCTGGCCCGTTATATTATCTTGTATGTGGTATTTCTGCCGTTTTAGCAGCTTTGTTTCTGCTTTTGGATTTTGAGTCGATCAAGTCATCGGTCGACGCCGGTGCGGATCAAAGCGTCGGTTGGATTCTCGCCCTTGGCTTGATGGTGACATTGGTTTGGCTGTACATCGAAATATTACGCTTGTTAATGATTTTGGCAAGAACTAGAAGATGAGTATTGAATAAAGGTTGAAACATGGTATAATGACTCTATCATAAAGCGATGATGAAGCCATAGTAATCGGTTACTTCGGCTTATAGAGACAGGCAGATGGTGGAAACGCCTGGTCGAACCCGACGAATTCAACTTCATAGTGGGACTAATCCTCTCCGCAGGCCGGCGTTATCGGCAATGAGTGCTAGAAAATATTTCTAGAACAAAGGTGGTACCGCGGTTATATTGATCGCCCTTTTCAGGGCGATTTTTCTTTTCAAAGGAGGTATGCAATCATGGAATCAATGCAAAATATCGTAGAGGCCGTCAAGACAGAACTTGATCAGATTCATCAGCTTCCAGGGTTGAACGAATGCAAGAGCAAGTATCTTGGACGCAAGGGAATCATTCAGGAGATGATGCAGAAAATGAAGGATCTCTCTTTGGAAGAGCGCCCGGTTTTTGGTCAGAAAGTGAATCAGGCGAAGGCCGCGATCGAAGCATTGTTCGACGCGAGCAAAGCCCGGATTGAGGCCAAAAACGTCAAGGAGCAATTGGATAAGGAACGAATTGATGTCACGCTGCCGGGACGAAAAATGGACTTGGGCGCGAAGCACATTCTCACGCAGGTCATCGAACAGGTCGAGGACCTCTTTATCGGTATGGGTTATACAATTGAAGAGGGACCCGAGGTTGAAACGGATTTGTATAATTTCGAGATGTTGAACTTGCCGAAAGGTCATCCCGCACGCGACATGCAGGACTCATTCTTCATTACGGAGGAGTTGCTTCTCAGAACGCATACTTCGCCGGTTCAGGTGCGTACCTTGCTGGGAAACAGGCAACAATCCCCCTTGAAAATCATCTGTCCCGGCAAGGTTTACCGAAAAGATGATGATGATCAGACACACAGCCATCAGTTCACCCAAATCGAAGGTTTGGTTGTCGACGATAAGACGACGCTTGCGGATTTGAAAGGCACATTGTTGGTGTTGGCACGCACGCTCTTTGGCGAAGACCGCGAGATTCGTTTGCGTCCATCGTTCTTCCCCTTCACAGAGCCGAGTGTGGAAGTCGATGTCTCTTGTCATCGTTGCAACGGCAAAGGGTGTTCATTATGCAAGCAAACCGGATGGATCGAAATCCTCGGTGCGGGTATGGTCAACAATGCGGTCTTGACGCAAGCTGGATATGATCCGCAAAAATTTCAGGGTTTTGCGTTCGGCATGGGTGTTGAACGGATTGCAATGCTGAAATACGGCATCGATGACATCCGGATGTTCTTCACCAATGACCTTCGCTTCAACCGAC
>JAQVTV010000044.1 GCA_028699855.1 Candidatus Izemoplasmatales bacterium
CATAGCGAATCATCGCGTTGATCCCGAGAATGTTCTTGCTCGCCACTTCCGCTTCTTCAATGGCGATATTGCTCAAATGCGGTTTGTGGTTGCAATCACCGACGGCATAGATATGTTCGATATTCGTCTGCATCTTCAGATTCGTGATGATCCCCACTTCATCATAATCGATTTTCACATCGCCGAGGACCTCATGATCGAAAATATAACCTGTCGCTACAACCATGAAATCAGGTTGGAGCACGACCTTTTCTTCATTTAAAATCAGATGAATCGAACGATCTTTAATATGAATGGATTCAGCTTTATCGATCAAGTGGAAATGATCGCTTTCAAGCTGCTTTAACAAAATCACACGAATATCCTGATCAAAGGTATTGAGAAGCGGTGATTGAGCCAACATCGTCACTTCTGTGCCGATGGATAGAAAGAACAAGGATAATTCATAGGCGATACGCCCGCTTCCATAGATGACTACGGATGCCGGGCGCGTCTTCAGTCCTTCGATCGCTGTCGGCTCCAGAACAAATCCTTGGGCCAACCCGTCTTTGAGCCCATCGATCTCAGGCGTCCGTAAAACCCCGCCATGCGCAAGCACGATGTCGGTCGCAGAAAAAGTTTGATGACCCATCCGCACCGAATGCGCGTCCAGCAAAGACGCTTTTCCATACAACAATGTCACATGTTGGAGTGCCATGTCTCGCATATATACTTCCTCAAGCAAATGCTTTTTTTCTTGATAATGATCCAGCAGCGCGAGGAAATCCAACCCATTCGAGGAGGTATCGCATTGAATGGCCAGATGACTGGCATGTGCCATCTGGTTAATCATTTTGACAGACTGAAAAAGGTGGTGGATAAACGTTCCACCTCCATGTAGGGAACGCCCTCCCAATCGCTCTCTCTCGATCAAAAGGACTTTCAAACCCCCATATGCACATTTCTTCGCCACGGTTATTCCCGCAATACCGCCGCCGATGACAATCACGTCATAATGGTCCATGTTCCACCTACTCAAGCAATTATATTCGATTTATTCACCCATATGATAGCACTTTCATTCGTGTTTGAAAACAAGTACAAAAAAATAGCACCCATCTAGAGTAATGCAACGAAAAAAAAGCCCGATCACCCTTGCGGATAATCAGACTTATGCAAATCATCTTATTAGATCAAGTACGGTCTTTTCCGAGATAGAAAAACGCCAGTGTCCCGGGGCCTGAATGACTACCGATAACAGGACCGACATAACTCGTCACAAAACCCTTCACGTTGATCCGCTTTGAAATCTGTTCTTTCAAGTATTCGACGTCGACCATACAATCTCCATGGGAGATGAAGATGTCTTGTTCCCAAGGATTTTCGATTGTCTCAATCATCCGTTCCACCATTTTGTTCAATGCGTGGCGACGACCTCTGGCCATGCCGGTTTGGACCAATCTACCCTGATCATCCACGTGCAAGAGCGGTTTGATGTTGATGATGCTGCCAAGCAAAGCACGACCGAAGGACAGACGACCACCGCGTTTGAGATGGTTCAAATCATCCACCGTGAAGAGGTGACTGACTTTGAGTCTGTTGTCTTCGACCCACTTTGCCACTTCTTGAAGATTTTTTCCTGATTTTTTCTCAGCTGCCGCCAAAAACACGAGCAATCCTTGTCCCATTGAAGCCGATAATGAGTCGAGCACGACGATGGTGCGATCAGGATACTGCTTCTTCAGTTCGTCCCTCGCCTTGACTGAAGACTCATAGGTTCCGGACAATGCGCTCGAGAATGAGATGTTCAAGATATCCTGTCCAGCTTCAAGAAGAGGTTCCCAAACAGCTTTGAAATGCTCCGGATTCAGTTGAGATGTGGTAGGAACGTGTTTCTGACGTAACAGGTGGTAAAAATCCTTGAAACTGATTTCGCGTTCATCGAGATAATTCGTATAAATGTGATCCTTGACCATTACAGTCAAAGGAATCACATCGACATCGATCTCTTTGGCAAGTTGGTCTGTGAGATCAATACATGAATCGGTTACAATACGATAATCTGACATTCACATTTCCTCCGTCATGGTTTGTGTAAAAAATCACACATATATCATAGCGCAGAATGAAAAGGAAGTATCAAGAAAGTTGATTCTTCGGACTATACTCTTCCGCAATGCCAGAGTAGAATTGGGTTAAAACCGCTCTACTGAGAGTAGAATATACGCGATTTCGCTTGAATCCGCACGTTATTCGTGCTAAAATGAACCCATGAATGAAGAAAATCTCAAGCGGATCGTTGCCCATAATCTCTCCCGATACCGCAAAGCACGCAACCTGACCCAAATCCAACTGGCCGAACAGTTGAACTATTCCGATAAATCGATCTCCAAATGGGAGCGGGCTGAAGGCCTGCCTGATTTGGTCGTCTTGACGACGATTGCCGAATTGTTCGGCATCAGTCTCAATGATCTGGTCACGGAGAGAAAACGACTGGCTAAACCCAAACATCGCATCAGTCGACTGCTGAGAGCGATGATCATGTTCACCTCAGTATGGTTTCTCGCGACTGTCGCTTTCGTGTTGATGGGCATCTTCTTCTCGGAGGTAGAACGCGCTTACCTTGCCTTTATCGTCGCGATTCCTGTATCCTTTGCCGTTTTGGCCATCTTGTCCTTGTTTTGGGGTCGCAAGCTCCACACCTTCATCACGGTCTCAATCTGTGGCTGGACCATTCCTCTGGCGTTGCTTTTGGTCATCCAATATGAAAAACTGTGGCTCTTGTTTCTAATTGTGATTCCGCTTCAAATCATTGCGATATTGATCTATTTCCTGAAAACCAGAAAACCACTGGGATAATATGTCAATCTTAAGCCGTTTTTCAGCCGAAAAACGGCTATTTTTACGCTCTGAATTTCATCTAATAATTCAATGGTTTCTCTTGATGTTGTATTACATCAAATAAAAAAACACGATTTCTCGAGATTGTGTCTCGATTCATCGTGTTGGATAATCGTTTGATCCATGCGGATCTATTCTTCCGGCTCGGCCTTTGGCGGAACAACATCCGGCATAACAGGCACGATCGGCTGTTCGGGAATCAGCCGTGTCACTTCATTTTGGGGAATCTGATCTTGATCGTTCAGACGATCTTTGAAAATGATTTTTGCCATAACTAGACCACTCCTACTCCGGTCAACCGGTCAAAATATGTTTTGTTTTCTTCTGCGATTGCGATGCCTTCCTTCTTCGCTAAGGCGAAGGAATCGTTCTTCATGTATTCGGTTTCAAGTTCGATCCAGCGCTTGTTATAGTCGAAGATTTTGTTGTTGATGGATTTTTCACTGACTTGGCCCGTGGAAATGGGATACCAATCGCGTTCGATCTCCAAGTACACACCTCGCCATAGACTGAAGAGATTCTGGATATTGTCCGCGCGCTTGTCGTAGGGAAGATGCGGCCGGATCAGGACGATGATATGGGACAGTGCGATGATCCCGCCCCATAAGAACGCTAAGGGGGCATATGCCAACCAACCACCTACGGAAGATAAAGATGCCAAGGCGATGACGATATCCATGATGCGTTGGATTTTGATGCTCTTGCGGAAAAACCGTTCCGCATACAAGATCTCATACCGTTTTTGTGTCATGAACAACCAATACTTTCGCTGCATGTCTTTGACCCCTCCTTATAGACCTTTGTCTTTTAACACACAAAAAACATGAAACACTACCCGATTCATGTAATCCACGTTCTTCTTCTCGTTGATACCTCTCATGATACAGGAAACTTAGGGGGAAAAACAGCGCACATCTGTCGTATTTTTACAGGTGATTGGATAGAGGCTTTTAGAGGGTTTGGCGATTGATTACAAGTAAAATGAATCGAATAGTGAATCGAATCAAAAATGAAGGCATGTTTGACCTACCTCCATCGATATCCAATATAAAAAAACTGTGATTTTCTCTTTTCCACCGATTTTCCTGAACTCAGGTTTCCAAGTAGTGATATAATAGAACCAATAGTACGTCATCCAATGAAAGGGCTGAACATATTGTGGCACTGAAAATCGTTGAAACCTGTCTCAGAGACGGACATCAATCCCTTCTAGCGACTAGGCTCACCACGAAAGAGATTCTAGAAGTCGCATCCGATCTGGACCAAGCGGGTTATTACGCTCTAGAGGTATGGGGTGGAGCGACCTTCGACGCTTGTCTGCGTTTTCTCAATGAAGATCCATGGGAACGTCTGAGACTGATTCGAAAAGCATGCCCGAACACCAAACTCCAAATGTTGTTTCGCGGGCAAAACATCCTCGGTTATCGGCATTACGCCGACGATATCGTCGATCAGTTCGTACGGTTGTCGCTTCATAACGGTATCGACATCATTCGCGTATTCGATGCACTCAATGACGTGAGAAACCTCCGTCAAGCTGTGACTTCGACCCGAAAATACGGTGGTCATTGCCAGATTGCCCTCAGTTATACGACCAGCCCCGTCCATACCGTTCAATACTACGTCGATCTCGCCAAAGAAGTCGAACATATGGGTGCCGATTCCTTATGTATCAAGGATATGGCCGGCGTCCTGCTTCCCGATGATGCCTATCAGTTGATCACCACGCTCAAAGCCAATACCACATTACCGATCAACCTCCATTCCCATGCGACCGCAGGAATGATGGATGTCACCTACATGAAGGCCATCGAAGCGGGTGTCGATATGATTGATACTGCCCTATCGCCTTTGTCCGGTGGCACCAGCCAACCGACCACAGAAGCCTTCTGCTACTTGCTGAAGGGGCATATAGAAGATCCGAAACTACACATCGCCGCACTTGACCACGCTGCGGAAAAACTCACGAAGATCAAGGATCGATATCTTCAAAACGGAACATTGAACCCCAAAGCCCTGACACCGAATCCCAATATCCTGAAATACCAAGTTCCCGGCGGGATGCTGTCCAACCTCATGAGCCAGTTGAAAGACCAAAACGCCATGGACCGCTATGAAGCCGTCTTGAAAGAAGTCCCGATCGTACGGCAGGAACTCGGCTATCCCCCCTTGGTGACGCCCCTATCGCAAATGGTGGGCACACAAGCGGTGATGAACGTCATGTCGGGCGAGCGCTACAAACTCGTTCCTAAAGAGGTCAAAGAATATCTCCTCGGTCTCTACGGCAAATCACCTGCGCCTGTCGAGCCTTGGATTCTGGAGAAGATCATCGCAGGCCAAACCCCGATCGAACATCGCCCCGCGGATGACCTCAAACCCGAATTTGCCGGACTCAAAGCAAAATACGGCGACCTCATCCGTTCGGATGAAGATGTCCTATCCATCGCTCTTTTCGAGAAAGTAGCCTTGGCCTTTCTCGAAAAGAAATATCATCCCGAACCGCAAGACACCACGGATGAGTTCAATGTGTATATCGGAGGTGATTCCAAATGATGTTCCTCAATATCTCCTTTACCGATGGTCTCATCATCTCGTTCATCTCCATCCTGATCGTATTTTTGATCCTCATCATTGTCGCTTCGGCAGTCGCTTCGCTTCAGTTCATGCATCCTCAATCCCTGCCGCAAAAAACACCGAATCCGCCGTTTTCACTTGAATCCATCACCGATGACACGATGATGGTCGCTGCCTTGGTCGCAGCCATCGAACACCGAGAAGCCACAAAAACCGATGTCAAAATCATCTCAATCAAGGAGATCTCCCAATGAAAACATACAAAATCAATGTCAATGGCAAAGCCTACCTCGTTGAAGTCGAAAGCGTGACGGAAACCACGACACCAACGCCTCAGGTCGCACCCAAACCCGAAGCTCCCAAAGCAAGTGCGGACGGCTTGAAAGTCCTCGCGCCCATGCAGGGCGCGATCATCAAAGTCCTCGTCAAATCTGGTGATCAAGTCCGCAAAGGTCAAGTCTTGTTCGTTTTGGAAGCCATGAAACTCGAAAACGACATTCTTGCCCCCGTAGATGGTACGATCGCTCAGGTGCTCGTCGAGATCAATCAAAAGGTTGATGCGCAAAATCCTCTGTGCATCCTTAGGTAACGACCATGGGCCAATCGATTCTCAATTTTCTTGAACAAACCGGCATCGCCCAGTTCTTCCAAACGGGGGGCTGGAAAAATCTGATCATGATCGCGATCGCCTCAATCCTGCTCTATTTGGCGATCAAGAAAAAATTTGAACCCTATTTGTTGCTACCGATCTCTTTCGGGATGTTGCTCGTGAACCTCCCCGGTTCAGGACTCTTCGTCAAAACCATCGAAATCGTCGGTGAAAATGAAGTGACCCATTACAGCGGACTGCTCGGCTACTTGTATTACGGAGTGAAATGGGGCATCTATCCTTGCTTGATCTTCCTCGGTATCGGTGCGACAACCGATTTCGGTCCCCTGATCGCCAATCCGAAAAGCATGATTTTGGGTGCCGCAGCACAGATCGGTATCTTCATCACCTTTCTCGGTGCGATTCTTCTCGGTTTTACCGGTCCGGAAGCCGCATCCATCGGTATCATCGGCGGTGCCGATGGCCCGACGGCCATCCTGACCACCAGCCGGCTCGCACCTGATTTGCTCGGACCGATATCTCTGGCGGCTTATTCCTACATGGCCCTCGTGCCGATTATCATCCCGCCCATCGCCCGATTGTTTACAACGCCCAAAGAACGCGCCATCAAGATGAAAGAACTCCGTGAAGTCAAAAAAAGCGAGAAGATCCTCTTTCCGATCGTCGTGACGATCGTCTGTATCCTCCTCGTTCCCTCTTCCGCACCGCTGATCGGCATGCTGATGCTGGGCAATTTGATCAAAGAATCCGGAGTTGTTCCGAATTTGGTCGATGCCGCAGGCAAATCCATTCTCTATATCGTGACCATCCTGCTCGGCCTCTCCGTCGGAGCGACGGCGACAGCCGACGCCTTCTTGCGCGTTCAGACGCTTCTCATCATCGTTCTTGGCCTTTTCGCCTTTTCTGTGGCCACCGCTTCCGGTGTCTTAGGCGGCAAAATCATGGCTAAATTGACCCATAACCAAATCAATCCACTGATCGGCGCCGCCGGCGTCAGCGCGGTACCGATGGCAGCGCGCGTCATCCATCTTGAAGGACAAAAAGCCGATCCGACCAACTTCTTGTTGATGCATGCGATGGGTCCGAATGTCGCGGGTGTGATCGGTAGCGCAATCGCTGCCGGACTCCTGCTCACATTTTTCGGCTGATGAACCATCTGCATTTCGCCTCACTATCCTCCACGAACCAGTATCTCAAGGACCATTATTCAGAACTGGATCATCTCACCTTGATC
>JAQVTV010000045.1 GCA_028699855.1 Candidatus Izemoplasmatales bacterium
AAATACTCATTAGCATATTTAAATTTCAAAGATCGTGATGTGTCATTGTGCATTCTTTTTAGTATGCCTTCATATCATAGCCAAGTTAAATTCTTTTTTACTTGACTTATTCTATATAGTTGGCTTTAATATATAAAACAACATCATATGGCGTATTTTGTAATATTTCAATGGAGTAATTTGTATATTATTAATGGAGTAATTTGCATAAAAAAAGAATATTCTAATAATTCATTCTAATTATTAATTGCTCATCCTTCCGATAAATGTTCAACTACTCTCACTTGACTGAAGAAGAAATCGGACATGTTAAATACTATGATACCCAAAAACGGATGGCTTAACAAAGATGATAACCCTCGTTGTGGTGATTTGATAATTTACACAATAGATGTTCCCACATTGCGTATAAAACGAAAAAAGAAGCATTTAACCCTATTTTAAGGGTTTAGATGCTTCTTTTTCTATTGTATGAATGGCCTTGTTAAGCCGTTTTTAGAGAAAGTAATGCAATCGTTTCAACGTGCATTGATACGACCGAATTGCTTGCAAAATGAACGTTGTGTGTATCAAAGAAGCATCTAAATCAGCAAAAATATGTTTACCTTAACATAGTTAAAACTGTCTACATTACCAAAGTAACATATTTTATTGATCAAATGAACCTTTTAATTCTTATAACCTGAATGGATCATCATTCAAAAGAAAGTATTTCAAACCGATTGTTGTAATGCCATAATCATCTTTTCTAACATCAATGTTATCTCTTACAATAATAAACTTCCTAAATGAATCATCAACATTTAGAAAAGGTCTAATCTCCTGTCTTACTTTTTCGTCATTTGGTAAATGATATGCCGATTGAATATAAATTTTATCATTTGTTATATTAGCAACAAAATCAATTTCTAGAGATTTTCTTACATAGTTGCCATTTTCATTTTTTTCACTGACTTCAACAACTCCGATATCAACATTATATCCTCTATGTATTAGTTCATTATAAATGATATTTTCCATCATGTGTGTGTCTTCTAATTGCCTGAAGTTTAATCGGGCATTTCTTAGTCCCATGTCTACAAAATAATATTTTGACGGCGTATTAATATACTTTCTTCCTTTAATATCATAACGGTGAGTTTTCTTGATTAAAAACGAATCCTCTAGTATATCCAAATAACTTTCTATCGTATTTCTCGAAAGAGTTTCTTGTTTAACACTCTTAAATGTATGTTCTATCTTTGATGGATTGGTCAAGGAACCAATAGACGAAGAAACGATATTAAGAAGCGTCTCTAATTGCGAGTCATTTCTAATCCCATATCTTTCTTTGATATCTTTAATGTATATTTCATCAAACAAATCTTTTAAGTACTTAGACTTTTGCTCATTTGTACTTCTGGTTAATACAAAGGGCATCCCGCCATAAATGATGTATTCATTCCATACGGCATCAAAGTCTCTTCCTCGAGCATTGTAATATTCTTTAAAGTTTAGCGGAGACACATAAATCTCATCGCCTCTTCCTCTAAACTCTGTAATCACATCTTTCGATAAAAATCTAGAATTTGAGCCACTTACATAAACGTCTAAATTCTTGATTTTCAACCATCCATTTAAAAGCGGTACAAATCGGTCAACCTGTTGAATTTCATCCACAATCAAATAATACATTTGATTGTCCTTAATCAATGATTTAACGTAATCATTTAATACATAAGCGTCTGTTAGATTTTCATTTTCCAAATCTTCTAAGGAAATTCTTATAATATGATCTACATTGACACCCGAAGAATTGAGATAGTCAAAAAATATCTCATTTAACAAATAGGATTTTCCGCATCTTCTTATACCTGTAATTATTTTGATCATTTTGTTATGCATTTTGCTGATTAGCTCATTCAGGTACTTGTCTCTATTAATTCTCATCTTATATCTCCTATTGAAATTTTATGCATGTTCTTGCGTTTTTATTCATTATCATTTTAGCATATTTACGAGTTTATATCAATCATAGTTTCAACATACCCATCAAACTGCTGACTTTTTTTGCAAGAACTTGCGTTTTTATTCAATTCAGTTTTGCATACTGACTTGCTATTCTATCAATCGCAATCTTTACTACATCCGATTTTGAGATGTTATTTCCAAAGTTTGTAAGTGGTAGATTTATTACGCTGACAAACTTAAAAGACTCATCTGAACCCTGTTTTATCTTTCGATTAAATATAGCCATTGTGCCCTCCTATGCCACTTTTAATTATTAACATATTTGTGATATAATTATTACGGTTGTTCTTGTAATGGGTATTTTATTTAATGTTGTATGCCTGGAGTCCAAATGAGATAGTATACTGTATTGCAGAAACAAAGAATTATTCTGATGATGAGTTCAAAGAACGTAGATTTGAGTTCACAAAAACTGAACCTATCGTTGTGGAAACATATCAAACAACGGATGGCTAAACTAAAATGATAACCCTAGTTGTGGTGATATATTTTTATGCAAAATAGATGTTTCCACACACGAGAAATTATAGGCTTAGAGCATATAAATATGTTTAAACAATGATTACGAGATGTTTCCACAGTACGTATAAAACGAAAAAAGAAGCATTTAACCCTATTTTAAGGGGTTAGATGCTTCTTGTTCTATTGTATGAATGGCCTTGTTAAGCCGTTTTTAGAGAAAGCATTGCAATCGTTTCAACGTGATACGTCTGCGGAAACATGTCTACCGGTTGGCAATGCTGGATATCGTATCCCTCAGCTTTTATCATCACGAGATCCCGAAAAAGCGTTTCGGGATTACATGATATGTAGACAATCTTTGTCGGTTTCAAGGCAAGAATGGACTGTATCGTATTAGGATCCAAACCATCTCTGGGTGGATCGACAACTACGATGTCCACCCTTTTCTTTTCCGAAACTAATGCTTCCAGGTAATCTTTTGCTTCAGCGCAATAGAATTTGGCATGACGCACTTGATTGAGTCGTGCATTTTCTATGGCATTTTTCACGGACTGCCGATTGTTATCGATTCCGATTACTTCTTTGACTCGTGATGCGAAGATGAGTCCGATAGTACCAATTCCTGCATAGAGATCCAAAACCGTATCCGATGGTTTTGGTTTTGCGAACTCTAGGGCTTTCTTATATAGATTCTCGGTCTGACGATGATTGATTTGATAAAATGTCTTCGATGAGATCTTGAATTTCAATCCCAGAAGTTCGTCCATGATATGTCCCTTGCCATAGAGCACGCGTTCAAAATCACCCAGGACAATGGATGTCTGTCGTGGATTCACATTCTGAATGATGGTCTCAATCTCAGGATGCGCTTGTCGAATGGCTTTGACGAAGTTGTTTCGTCCGGGAAATACCTCGCTCGATGTGACAATGACCATCAACGCTGTTTGCGTCAACCGGGATGTCCGAATCAAGAAATGGCGGATTAAGCCTATTTTTTTATCTTCATCGTATGGCGGAATTCTTTGCTCCTGCATGATTTTTCTTGCGGTCATGATCATCTGGTTCGCTGCCTCGTTTTGTATGAGGCAAGTGTCGATATTGACAACGGTATGGGTTTGTTCTTTGTAGAATCCTGCCATGACTTTTCGGTTTTTTTCGGTAATGACCATTTGCGCCTTGTTTCGATAATGATCAGGATCTTTCATACCAATCGGCTCATAATACACTTCTTGTGGAAAGCCATGTTGTTTCAGAAGATTCTTGATCCGTTGGCCCTTGAAGGATAATTGCTCCTGATAGTCCATGTGTTGCAACTGGCATCCGCCACATGCGACGAAATAGCGACACTTGGGCTTGATGCGTAAAGGAGACGATGAAACAAGCTCGGATACTTCTCCAAACCCACTTGAATATATAGATATTTTAGCGACTTCCCCCGGAAGCAGGTTCGGAATTCGATACGGCCGATTCTGATCCAAGATCACGCCGTAGCCCTGGTCGTCGATTCTGATACATGAAGCCACAATGTTCTTCATTGAAACCTCCCCGAATGAAAAAGGCAGTATTCTGCCTTGTGATCAACCATACATTTTGAATAAGATCCAATGGACCAAGCGGCTTGGTAACAGCCGCTTCAAAAATACAAAGAGTTTGTATTCAAATCCGACAGTTACGGAAATGGGAAGGTGTCTTCGCTTCAGCAATCGCTCCACAACCCGCACGATGGTCATGGGGTCCTTCCCCGAGATTTCGTCACGCTCCATCTTGGCGATCGAACGCCTGTAGCGCTCAGCGTAGTGTGAATCCTTGGGTATTTCGGGTTTGATACGGTTTTGGGTGAAAGCCGTTTTCGTATCTCCCGGCAACACGGAAACCACGCCGATATGTTCGGGTTTTAACTCCAAACGCAAAGCTTCCGAGAATACCGATACCGACGCCTTGGTCATGGAATAGAACGCTTGAAACGGAATCACGAGCGTGCCAGCTACCGAACCGATGTTGATGATTTTCGGTGTGTCTCCCTTTCTCAACAAAGGCAACATCAACCGGGTCCATTCGACCAGGCCCAAGACATTTACACGAAAGATTCGATCTATTTCATTGATAGGCGTCTCTTCAATCGGTCCCGAGACGCCGATTCCGGCGCAGTTGATTAGCACATCGATCGCATCAGTGTTATTCTCTACTTCCTGTGCGGCAAGATGCAAATGCGTCACATCACCCAAATCCGCACACACATATGAAAAATGATAGGGTGTTTTTGGCAATGAGCGTGAAACCCCGATCACATGATGTCCTGCTTGATGAAAATAGGTCGCGAGCGTCCATCCGATACCGCTTGAAGCACCGGTGATCAGAATCCTCAATGCCACTTAAATCATCTCCATCAACGATTCATCCGATTCCGGAAGGTTGTTCAATACCTCCGCAATCAGATCGACCGCTTCATCCATCAGTTTTTCAGTGTGGGTACTCGTATAACTGGTCCGGATCAGACATTCGCCCTCAGGTGTCGCGGGAGGCAATACCGGATTCACATAGACGCCTTTTTCAAACAACAACTTGCATGCCACAAGCGTCCTTAAAACCGAATATGTATAGATCGGGATGATCGGAGCGATCGATGAATCGAGAATTTTCAAACCCTTCGCCAACAACCTGTCGCGTACATAGCGCGTGATCGCAAGCAGGGCTCTGGGCCGTTCAGGTTCCGATTGCAAGATGTGAAGCGCCTCCAAAGCCGTCGCTGCGCTCGCGGGCGTGATCGCTGCGCAGAAAATGAAAGGCCGCGATTTGTGTTTGACATATTCGACCACTTCGCGTTTTCCGACCATGTATCCGCCTAAACTAGCCAACGACTTCGAGAATGTCCCCATGATGATATCGACATCATCTTCTAGATGATAATACTCCGCTGTTCCCCGTCCGAAGTCTCCGAGCACTCCGAACCCGTGCGCATCATCGACCATAATCCGTGCCCCATATTGCTTTCCGAGTCGGACGATATCCGGCAGTTTGCAAATGTCGCCGCTCATTGAAAACACACCATCGGTAATAATGAGTTTTCCTTTCTCCGGATCGGCATTTTTGAGGCAACGCTCAAGATCCTCCATATCGCTATGATGATAACGCACCATCGAACCATAACTCAAGCGGATACCGTCATAAATACTTGCGTGATTTTCGCGATCACAAAAGACGATATCGTTTCTGCCGACAATCGCAGAGATGATGCCTAGATTGGCTTGAAATCCCGTCGAGAACGTCAAGCATGATTCTTTGTGGAGAAAGGCAGCTAATTCCGCTTCCAATTGAATGTGGGTCGTCAAAGTTCCGTTCAGAAAGCGCGATCCTGAAACTCCGGATCCGAACTCATTGAATGCCTTGATTCCCGCTTCTACCACGCGTGGATCACCTGTCAGACCGAGATAATTGTTTGAGCCGATCATGATTTTTCGTTTTCCTTCCATGATGACCTCAATATCCTGCTTGGTCTCCAGCGCATGAAAATACGGGTATATTCCCATCGCTTTATATTCATCAACCGTCGTGAAATCAAAACACTTTTTGAATAGATCCATAATTATCCTCCAATGAAACTGAATTATTCTTCGTTCGCTACGATGTTTCCGTGATAGATCGTCATCTCTTCTTCTGCGATCACGGAAGCCTCGAGGTGGGATGTGAAGAACTCCTTGTCCACATCCTCCATCATATCATATGCCATGTCATTGATGATGATGACATCAAATGCTTCTGAATTCGCGATGAGCGCAAGCCGCATCGCTGTATTGTTGAAATCGATTCCCCACTCTTCATCCAGAGGGGCATCGTCGCGATCATCTACGCCAAAATCGGATTCAGGAGGAGTCATGCGCGGAAACGTCGCCATGCCAATCCCGATATCGATCGTTTCCAGTCCGGAACCCATTAATGCCTGATTATAGAGTTCCAGCATCGTGTTCATCAAGACAACGTCTTCGAACAAGTGCACGACCGCTTCGCCATCAGGCGTAAAACTCGTGGCTCTGACATAGTCATCGCCGGACTCGACGACGACCACTTCGGGGTCACGCTTGAGCAGCACCAATGATTCGAGCAAAAATGATTCAAGCAAAAGGGCCGCTTTGGGATGGGATTGATCTCCGTAGAAATCATCGATATTGTGCACCATCACAAAAATGTCCGTATAGAGTTCTTCATAATCATACTCGGCAAACGTTTCAACCATCGTCGCAGAAGCCAGGGTTGATGTGGCTTGATCGACGTCTGCCAAGAGGATTTCATTGATTTTTTTGCGAATGTCACTCATATCCAACATGGGAAAAACTCCTTGAAGATAAATATTATGTTATATTATAGCACGAAGCCCAAGAGAAATACATTTATTTCTGAGGTAATCAAAAAATATGGTCCACGGGTTCGACCGTGGACCATATGCATGAGGGAAAGGCTGATATTACTCGGTTCTAAGCGCGACAACCGGATCTTTTCTCGAGGCAATACGCGCAGGAACATATCCCGCAAGAAAAGCGAGTGTGATTGAAATGGCGAGCAGGAATAAGGCGTGATAAGGTGACAATTTCGCGACATTCGGCATTTCCGCCAGTCGCTCGATGATCGAATTGATGGGTATGATCATCAACCCTGCCACGAGAATACCGACGATACCTGAGGCGAATCCGATCAGCAGGTTTTCGGCATTGAATACGCGAGCGATATCTTTTTTTCTCGCGCCGAGTGCCCGCAAAACCCCGATTTCCTTAATCCGTTCGAGCACGGATATATAAGTGATGAT
>JAQVTV010000046.1 GCA_028699855.1 Candidatus Izemoplasmatales bacterium
CATACATGGGAAATCCTCCTGTGTGTGGTTGGTTCGCAAACTCTATTATACACAAAGGTTTTCCCTTTTTATTTTACTTACTGCATATTACTGCTTTTTGAAAGTCCACAAGATATTATATACTCTCTTATTTATAGTTACACCTTTAGTATATATTTCTCTACTTTAGCAACATTCTTGATACTTCTAAGTTTTATTAATGCCTTTACCTCTATTTGACAGATTCTTTCTCGTCCGACTCCAAACAAATTACCAGTTTCCTCTAAAGACCTTAATCTGCCATCAAAAAGCCCAAATCTAGATTTAATTTTCTAGTTTCACTAAACATCCTCCTATATAGGGTCTGTTGATAAACTAAAATAATCGCTGAATCTGGCCAAAACAGGGCGTTTTGTGGTATAATAGATGCAAGGGTTTCTTTGGTTTTGCCAAGAAACTTATGCATCTCATTCCTATTTGGAGGCCCAAAATGCAAACCAAGACCGAAAACCGACTACCCCTTTCGATGTTTCCCAAGCATTTGATAAACACCAAAAGCAAATGGTACACACTGGCGACGCTAGTGCCATGGTCCGAGTATGAGGAGTTGCTTGGGGATCTATTCGCGGACAGCGGAAGGAATGCAATTCCGGTTCGATGGATCCTCGGATCCTTTCTCATCCAGGCAATCAAGAAGACCTCGGATCGTGAAACCTTGGAAGACATCATGGAAACACCGATGTTTCAGTACTTCTTGGGTTTAGATGAGTACGTGATGAAACCCCTGTTTGATTTCAGCCTGTTATGCAAATATCGACAACGAATCGGACTTGACGTCGTCAAAGAGATGATCGAGATCTTGCTTCGTCAACACAACATCATCGGAAGAACGCCCAAGGATGGAGTCGCGCATGAAGGCTCGCTTTCGATTGACGCGACGGTGATGCCGGTGAACATCACGTATCCGACGGATCTGAAGTTACTCAATCAAGTTCGGGAAAAGACGGAAGAGCTGATTGATGTCGGACAGGCACAAGCCAAGGAAGATCCGAAGCCAAGAACGTATCGAGAAGAAGCGCGGACGGAATATCTCAAGTATGCCAAGGCCAAGAGACTTACGATGAACAAACGTCGCAGCGCTCTCCGCATTCAGCTCCAGTACATCAAACGAAACATCGAAAGGATCGATTCGCGAGTCCAATCAGGCGTTTACGCGTTTTCTAAAGATCAAATGATCGAGTTTTCCACATGCAAGGAGATCTTTCGCCAACAAACCCACTTGTGGGAAACGAAGACGACCCGCATCGACGATCGGATCGTGAGTCTGCATCAACCGCACATCCGCTGCATCGTCCGGGGGAAAGCGGGCGCTCCTTATGAATTCGGTCCGAAAGTCGCCTTAAGTAAAGTGAATGGCTTTATCCACATCGACGAGATTTCGTTTGACAACTTCAACGAAGGTCAAACGCTTCCTTCGATCGTCAATCGATACAAAGAACTACACGGTGTGTACCCCATCAGCGTGCGGGCGGACAAAATCTACCAAACTAGGGAGAACAAGAAGTTTTGTGCGGGACTCGGCATCCGCCTATCCGGCAAGCCGCTCGGAAGGCCGAAGAACGAACCGGACCCGACAAGCGAAGAATTTCGCAAGGAGGACTTCTTAAAGCGATTGGAAATCGAAGGCGTCATCGGCGTCTTGAAGACCAAGTACGGGTTGGATACGATCATGACGAAACTTCCGGAGTCTCAAAAAGCAAGCATCGGGCTTGTCTTTTTAGCGACGAACCTTCAACAGGTTCTTTCGTTTACGCCGTTTTCAACAAGCCTTGAAATGCTTGTTTTACCCCTAGAACATAACCAGATCGACCATGTTTTCGAGTCCGAAAGATGGGTTTTTAACTTTTAACCTCAAAAATCAACAGACCCTATATAAACATCTCTCAAAAGAGGACTGCATGTTTTCCCCTTATTGTTTCTTATTTAATCATAACAATAATAAACTTTTCATATCTATAATACAAAATAAAAAAGCCCAATACAAGGCTTTTATATCTATTTAATAACCTAAGTTGCAACTACTTGTGATACGGCTCTGAGTTCATAATCATGAATGCGCGATAAATCTGCTCAAAAAAGATGAGTCGCATCAATTGATGCGGAAACGTCAGTCTGGAAAAACTGATCAAGCGATTCGATTTCTCTTTGATTGATTCTGCCAACCCATAAGATCCACCAATAATGAAAGCCAAGGATGAACTGTGATAATTCATGGTATGTTCAATCATATCTGCGAACTCATGGCTTGTGAGCATCTCTCCCTGGACGTCCAAAGCGACCACATAGGCATCTTTCGGAAGCGCCCTCAAAATTCTTTGACCTTCTTCTTCAATTACACGAATGGTTTCATGAGCGGTGGTTTTGCCCTTTTCTTTTTCTTCAGCGATTTCGATCACGTCCACTTTCACATGACCCTTCAAGCGCTTGAGATATTCATTCACACCTTGAAGAAGAAAACTTTCCTTGAGTTTTCCGACCGCTATCACAGTAATCCGCATCATGTTCGTTTCGCCCGAGGATGTGTCTTCATATATACATCCTTCAGTTTCTCCTTTGACAATTTCGTGTAGATTTGTGTGGTCGACAAGCTTTTATGCCCCAACATTTCCTGGACGCTGCGTAGATCAACGCCGCGATCGAGCAGATGCGTCGCGAATGAATGACGAAATGCATGGGGAGACATCTGCAGAAGCGATGATTGGCGTTTCAGTTCTCGATCGAGAATATCACGCACGCCTCTATCGGTCAAAGGAAAGCCTTTATAGTTCAAAAAGAGATGATGATGGTCTTCCGCACGGGATCGAGCTACAAGCGTGGGCCGAGCGGTACTGATATAATCCCGAATGAGTTCAATGCCTCTTGTGTGAATCGGCACATAGCGATCTTTCGATCCTTTGCCGTGAACCAAAACCGTTTGATTGAGAAAATCGATATCGCGAATCGCAATCGAAGTGATTTCTCCCACACGAAGTCCCGAAGCATAGAGTAGTTCGAATATCGCCGCATTACGCAAACCCAAATCATGACTTGAATCGATTCGATTCAAAAAATCCGCCATATCATCTTCATAGATGATTTTCGGTAACGGTTTCTTATCTTTTGGGAGTTGCACGTTCGCAAAGGGGTTTTTTTCCATCGCTTGACGCATGACCAGCATATGATAAAACGATTTCAAGCTACTGATTTTCCGGCGAATCGACTTGGAAGTATATTGATCGTGCAGGTAAGACACGTAGAAGCGGGCAATCCGATCAGTCACGGCGCTTAGATGACCGAGATCTTCTTTGACCAGAAATGATCTCAATGTCTCGATATCATCCAAATAGGCTGTGATGGTGTTTTTCGCATAATGACGCTCACTCTGCAAATACGTGGAAAACATTGCGATGAGGTCTTGCTCATTCATAATGTCCCACCTCCATCCATTCACGAAGATCATCCAGACTTCGCTCCGCCATTTTCATCTTCTTTTCCTTTTTGCTTTTGATTCCTTCAATCGGTGGCAGTAGGCCAAAGTTGGCATTCATCGGTTGGAAATCCTTAGGTTCGGCATGAGCGATGTAATCAGCTTGAGCGCCGATGATGGACGTCAAAGGAAAAGGATAAACCGGCCTCTGAAGACATGCTCTTGCGGCGGATATACCCGATACCAACCCCGAGGCGATCGATTCAACATATCCTTCGACTCCGGAAAGTTGTCCGGCGATATATAGTCCCGGGCGTTTCCGGATTTCATAGGTCGATGACAATAGGTTGGGCGCATTGACATAGATGTTGCGATGCATCACGCCATAACGCACGATTTCCGCGTTATGAAGTCCGGGAATCATCTGGATGATGCGTTTTTGTTCCGGGAATGCGAGATGGGTCTGAAATCCCACCATGTTATATAAGTTACCTTTGAGGTTGTCTTGACGCAGTTGTACCACGGCGTACGGGCGCTTCTTGGATGGTTCTTCGAGCCCGATAGGTTTCAATGGACCGAACAACAAAGTCTGTTCACCGCGTTTGGCCATTTCTTCGATCGGCATGCAGCCTTCAAATACCTTCATTTCGAAATCCTTGACTTCTACCGTGCGCGCGTGGATCAGTGCTTGATAAAATGACGCGTATTCGGCTTGATTCATCGGACAGTTGATATAGAGCCCGTCGCCCTTGTCATAACGGTTCTTTTTATAAGCGATGTTCATATCGATCGAATCAAGGGTGATGATGGGTGCGATGGCATCGAAAAAATACAAAGAGTCCTCGCCCGTCAAATCCATGAGTTGATGTGCCATGGCTTCGGATGTCAAAGGCCCGGTAGCGATGATCGCCATTGTATCTGGTATCTTCGTCACTTCTTCATGGATGACACTGATGTGCGGGTGTTGCTCGACGAGTTGTGTCAGGTACAAAGAAAACGCTTCGCGATCGACGGCCAATGCATTACCCGCAGGAACACGGAAACGATCGGCTACTTCCATCACTTCGGAACCAAGCACGCGCAACTCGGCCTTCAACAGGCCGACGGCATTATCCAATTGGTTGCTGCGAAAGGAGTTCGAACACACCAGCTCCGCAAAAGAATCCATCACGTGTGCAGGACTTTTTTTCTCTGGCTTCATATCATATAACATCACTTTGATTCCCCGCTTCGCGAGCTGAAGCGATGCTTCGACGCCAGCGAGGCCTGCACCGACGACTGTGACCCTGTTGTCTCTCATCACATTCAGATCCAATCCCATTATCGCTTTGCACCCGCATGTATCAAGTGATGATGTTTCCCACCCGGTTTTGAAAACAAAAACACACAAGGAAGGTCCTGATAGTCGATCTTGCCTCCCTTGACGGCGACTTTCTCTTGTCCTAAGCGATTTCGATACGCCCCATCCGGAAGTGAACAGGAAATAGCTTCCGGTTTTTCTCCTAACTGAAAAAAGCCCATGATCTTTTCTGCTTTGTTTTCATATGTGATGACTAGTCCGTCAGAAGCAATGATCTCCGGGGTGAACTCCCCTTCGGCAAACACCTTTCGGTGCTTCAATTTGGCGAGGATGGCAATCCAATCGCTGATGTCTCTTTCCTGTGTGATCGACTCTTTCTCGAATAGCGACAATTGTCTGGTCGATGAATATTCCTGTCCGTTATAGACAAACATGGCGCCTTTCTGAAACGTCATGAAGGCCGTCCAGTTCAGTATCCGCCTGTGATTTTCCTTCAGCCGACCGGCTATCCTCGGAGTATCATGATTTTCAAGATACTTGATCTTCACGTAGTTGTGCGGATACACTTGTTCCTGACGCACCAAACATTGAAGATAATCCGACAGTTCAATCTGTCCGTCAAGGTAGCGCAACATTTCCGGATAGACGTCATAATCATACGCCATGTCAAACGCCTGAAACATCTCAGCTTCCGAATGGCAGTTGAATCCGCGATCGCGCATCATCTTCACAAACGGTCCCTGGACCGACTCGCTCAACCAGATCACATCCTTACGGACCTTTTCGACTGATCTACGCGCCATGAACCAAAAATCGAGCGGAATCGTCGAACTGACATCCGCGCGAAAGCCATCGACGCCAAGACCAGCAAAATACTTCAACACGTCGATGAGATATGTCCATAGATCCTGGCTTTGGCTGTAATCGAGATCGACCACATCCCACCATTCGCCAATCCGATTCGCGGGTTGATTTTTCGCATCTTTATAAAACCACTCGGGATGTGCTTTCAAGAGTTCCGAATCCCGTGAAGTATGGTTATAGACCACATCCATCATCACTTTCATCTTGAGATCATGTGTCCTCTGAATCAATCGCTGGAAATCCTCAAGATTTCCGAACTCGGGATTGATGGCGAAGTAATCAGAAATCGCATACGGACTTCCGAGTGTCCCTTTTCGATTCTTGAGACCGATCGGATGAATAGGCAAAAGATAGATGATATCCGTTCCGAGTCGTTTGATCCGTTCCAAGTCATCGATGAGTCCCGAAAACGTTCCTGATTCAGAAAAACTCCTGATGTATACTTGATAGATCATATAGTTACGCAATCCAATATTCGTCTCTTTCATCTTATCCTCATTTCGCATCGTATTACCATAAGTGTATCGTATTTCGTGTGATTTTTCCATATTTCTCGTCGATTTGAACCGAAATAGCTTATGATTTGTGATTTTTGAAAGTCATCTATGATTTATGTGTGATAACAGTTATAATAATATAAAGGAAGTGATTTGTATGGCGACGATCAAGGATGTTGCAAAGCGTGCCCACGTCAGCGTTGCGACCGTTTCTCGCGTCATCAATAACAAAGGCTATGTGAATGAAGAAACGCGTCTGCTCGTTGTCGAAGCCATCGAAGCGTTGAACTACGTGCCGAATGAACTTGCCCGCTCCTTGTTCAAAAAACAATCACGCATCATCGGCGTGATTGTTCCTCACATGACTTCATACTATTTTGCGGAACTGATTGAGATCATCGAGAATTTCATCATCGAAGAAGATTACCATGTCATGGTCTGTAATTCCCGCGATGATTTTGCGCGCGAAAGCAAATACCTGAAAGTCCTTCAACAATACAGCATCGACGGAATTCTCCTTGTGTCAAACACCCATCGAATCCATGATTATCAAGACCTTAAAGTGCCTATCGTCGCAATCGATCATCACTTGTCCGATCATATTCCTTCGGTCACTAGCAACAATATCCAAGGCGGCATTCTCGCCGCCAGCAAACTCATTGAAGCCGGATGTACCGAAATTATCCATTTTCGCGGGCCGAGCATCCTGCCCACTGTCCAAGACCGCACCACGGGCTTTCGCTCCATCATGGACAAGCATCGAGTGGCACCCAACAGTTTCGATTTGGCATTCAAAGATCCCGACCCGCAGGAAATTCTCTCCTGTCTGGAAAAACTTCCGAATGTCAATGGTATCTTCTGTGACTCCGATGTCATCGCGCTTTCAGTCATCCAATGTCTGAAACAACTTGGAAAAAATGTCCCTGAAGACGTTCAGGTCATCGGATTCGACAATATCGAACTGGCGCAGATGATTACGCCTCGGCTGACGACGATTTCACAAAATAAAGAACAGATCGCCCAAACCGCCGTATCATTGTTGATGAAACTGATCCAGAAGCAACCGATCGAGGCGACCCATATCGAGATCGATGTCAACCTCGTCGAACGCGAAACAACTCAATGACCCGTC
>JAQVTV010000047.1 GCA_028699855.1 Candidatus Izemoplasmatales bacterium
CATATTGAAGCCCCCGAACGGTTGATAACCCACGATTGCGCCGGTACACTTGCGATTGATGTAGAGGTTTCCGACATGGAAATCTTCCCGTGCCATTTCGATGTGTGCGCGGTTATTGGACAAGATCGATCCCGTCAAGCCGAATTCGGTTTGGTTGACTACATCCAGACCTTCCATAAACGACCCGACTTTGGTGATGGCCAAGACCGGACCAAAAATCTCTTCTTGCATGATGCGCGCTGATGGGGCGACATCCTTGATGATTGTCGGTTCGATGAACCAGCCTTTTTCGGGATGTGTCACGCCACCGAAAACGAGTTTTCCTTCGGTCTTGCCGATTTCAATATAACGTTCGATAGATTGGAAGGCTTTTTGATCGTTGACGGGTCCCATGGTCACACTTGGGTCAACCGGATTGCCCAAAGTGATTTTTTTGGCTTGTTGCACGATTTTCTGCACTAACTCGTCATAAATGGATTCATGAATGATCGCGCGCGAACAAGCACTGCATTTCTGCCCGGAAAAACCAAAAGCCGAGGACACGATTGCGGTTGCCGCATGATCGATGTCGTATTTTTCGTCTACGAGAATCGCATCTTTGCCGCCCATCTCCGCAATCACGCGTTTCAACCAAATCTGACCTTTTCCGACTTTTGCCGCATTCTCATAAATAGCCTGTCCGACTTCTTTCGAACCAGTAAAGGAAATGAAACGGATTTTTGGATGTTTCACCATATAATCGCCGATTTCCGAACCACGTCCGGGAACGAAGTTCAAAACGCCTTCGGGCAGTCCTGCCCGTGACATCAAATCGACAAAGCGACTGGCAATCACTTGGGTGGTCATCGCCGGTTTGAGCAAAACGGTATTTCCGGTCACGATCGCTGCTGAAGTCATGCCAGTCAGGATCGCAAGCGGGAAATTCCACGGTGTGATGATTGCACCGACACCCAAAGGTATGTAGCGATATTCATTCCGCTCGAGATTTCTCCGACTCAAGACCTTTGTGTCGATTTGGGTCATCTCAAGCATTTGTCTGCCATAGTATTCAAGAAAATCAATGGCCTCCGCGGTATCCGCATCCGCTTCAATCCAAGGCTTACCCGCTTCCAGGGTCATCAACGCATTGAAATCGAAGCGCTCGCGTCTGAGGATCGCTGCGGCTTTGAAGAGCACGTCCGCGCGGACGGATGCAGGCGTTTTTTTCCATGTCTCAAAGGCGTGAAGCGCGCAAGCCATCGCCTCATCCACTTCCTTGATGCCCGCTTGTGCGATTTTTCCGATGACTTCGAGATGGTTCGCGGGGTTGAGCGATGTGTAGACTTCCTTGGTGAAGACCTTTCTTGAGCCCAAAATCAGCGGATGCGTCTCTCCTAGCTGACTTTTGACGCGTGCGATCGCCTCAAGATACGTCTGTTTGTTTTCGTTGAGGCTGTAATCGACGAGCGGTTCGGTTTTATAAGGATAGATTGCCATGGGTATTACCTTCCTTTCAAAAGATTAAACGACTGATTTTTCAATATCGTCCATCATATGTTTTTTAAAGCGATCGATGTGGTAAAGGGATACATCCAATGTCGGGGGTTCTTTGAGAATGATCTCGGATATCAACACTCCGGTCATCGGTGCGAACATGAAACCATGCCCGGAAAAACCGCATGCCATGGTATAGCCTTGAAGATTGGGAGCTTCACAGATGATGGGCTGCCGATCGGGTGACATATTATAAGATCCTCCCCATTGGCGAACCACGCGCAGCTTTCCTATCACAGGCAAAATCTCGCAGACGGTTTCAGCCATCGCTTCCAAAAATTGCCAGGATGAGGATATATCATGTCCTTGAACTTGATCCGGAGTGCTTCTCCCCATGAGAAAACTTCCATGCGGGACTTGTTGGCAATAGATGTTTTTCTTGAAACTCATGACCATCGGTCCTTGGATTTTTTCGATGGGCTCAGTGACTAAAATCTCATGATTTTCGGAATATACGGGAATGTCAATCCCTGCCATCTTGCCGACCTCGCATGCATAACCTCCGGACGCGTTGACGACGTGGTGCGTCAAGATTGTGCGCTTGCTCGTGATGACTTTTTCGATGCGGCCTGATTCAATCGAGATCGACCGCACCGTCTCAAAGAAGAGAAAGGTCACGCCGAGCCGTTTCGCAGCCTGATAATATGCGTCAGTCATCTTGAATGGATTCAAATGGCCATCCGTGGGACAAAATGTGGCACTCACAAAAGCTTCGGGATTCAGATGGGGTACGATGTTTCGCGCTTCGGACACGCTCAATTGACGCGAGGGTATATCAAGTGAATTTTGCAGTCGCACGTTGTGTGTGAACTGCTCATGTTCTTCTTGATCCGTCGCAAGAATGAGATAGCCCTCTTGCTTGAACTCGATGTCATCCGCATAATCGAGGATGGTTGCCGCATCATGAAAGAACTCGATAGATCTTTTGGCCATCATACAATTGGCTTTGGTGGCCCATTGTTGGCGCACCCCGGCACCACAACGACCCGTTGCGCCACTGGTCATGTATGATTGGTCGATAACCACGATGTCCTTCACACCTTTATGCGCCAAATGATAAGCGATCGCCACACCGCTGATTCCGCTGCCGATAATCAGAATATTCGCGATCATCGTTTTTTTGCCGCCTTTATCGCTTCAAGGGGAACACCGATGATAAGTGGTCGAACGGTGTGCGTGGGAACATCCTCAATGCTTACGCCGAGAAAAGTCGCAATTTCACGACGGATCATTTCTTGGCAGTTTTGGCCTTGGCAAGGCCCCATTCCGACTCGAAGCTGTCGTTTGAGGTCTTCGAAATGTGTATAGCCTTTCTGCAACAACTCGCGGACTTGTTCCACGGTGACATCTTCACATCGGCAAATAATGTTGGGCTCTTTATTCATGAGGACTCCTGATGGTGATAAAGTCATAGAGGTATTGTTGATCGATTGCCACCGTGACAATATGCGTATGATCCTGGATGGGTGTACTGCGAACCTCGAGGATCTTGACGGGGGCGATCACCTCGCCCGCTCGGTTCACGCCATGCCATACATCACTGACGTGGGGCAAAGGCAGAAACTCATAAGGAATCTTGAAAATCGCTTGATCTTGTTTCAGTGAGACGACACAAATCGCGAGTCCGGGACAACTGTGGATACACATCCCACACCCCGTACATCTGTCGACATCGAGTTGCGGTCGATGATTGATATCCTGACCGATGGTAATGGCATGGACCGGGCAACTGGTCTCACACGGGTTGCACGGTATCGCTTCATAACACTCGATGATCGCTTTGGGTTTTAACAATACGTCTTGTTGGGGAAAACACGACTTCACTTGTTCGAGAGAGGGATAACCTAGTCGTTTGAGCATGATGAACCCCCTTTGAGTTTTTGTTGGCCCAAACGGATCTTTTCGCCAAAGGGTCCACATCGTAAAATTCCCAGTTCGGTCGTGCATTCATGTTTGAGAAGATGATAGCCTTCAAGCGCATATCCCAGACGTTCGGATACAATCAAGCCGATGAATTGACCTTCGACGATCGCGCTCGATGCTTCTTCGATGCCGGTGACATCGCCACAGGCAAAAATGTTTCTGATGGATGTTTCATGGGCCGATGACATGTGCGGGACACAGCCTCCAAGCTCTGATATATAGCGCATCTCGGCCCCTGCCATCGAAAGCAACTGGTGCATCGGCGTGAGACCGACAGAAATACATAGTGTATCGATCGGGATCGTCGTTTCCGTATCTTCGATGGGCTGCCACTTTTCATCCAGGCGGATGGTTTCAATCGCTTCGATCGCTGTCATGCCAATCGCGCGCTTCACAGTAGTTTGCGTCATGATTGGCACACCGAGTCGTCGCAATTTCGATGCATGCACTTTATATCCGCCGATATTCGGCGCAGCTTCGAGCACGGCTTTGACGTTCACACCCGCCTGCATCATTTGATAACTCACGATCAAACCGATGTTGCCTGACCCCACCATCACGGCGTTTTTCCCGGGAAGCACACCATAGAGATTCATCAATGTCTGCACCGCGCCTGCGCCATAGATACCTGGAAGATCATTGTTGGGAAAACTCAACAAACGTTCGCTTGCTCCGGTGGCGATGATGATCGCCTGGGCTTGATATTTTTGGTAGACGCCTTGCCGATAGACGCTGATCACACGATCAGGATATATCGCGACCACTGTCGCCTCGAGATGAAGTTCAAAGTGATCTTGATATGCTTCGATATCGCGATAGAGTTTCTTGGCGATATCATACCCGCGTGTTTTGGCATATTGTTTTTGCGAACCGAAAAATTTATGTGTCTGTTTGATCAGTTGACCGCCGATGAGGGGAGAACGTTCGAACATCGCCACGTGCGCCCCGGCACGCAAAAGGATGCCCGCAGCGGATAAACCAGCGGGCCCCGAACCGATAATGATGACTTCTCGTTGATTCATGTGATGCGACCCAGCCCTTCTTCCAATTCCACGATCATGCCTTCTTCCAAGGGTGTGATGCACGTCTTGATGTTCGAGACATGATTCACTCTCATATGACATGAACCGCAATTCCCGATGGCACAATAGAATCCTCGAGCGCGTTTATGATGGATACTCTTGGACAACTCTTTGAAACCCAGTGCATGTAATGCCGAAGCGATGGTGTCACCTTCATGGCCGATCTGAGGTTGACCATTGAAGGTGAAATGAATCACTTTTTTTTCTGGAAAATCAAGAATCGGATGTTTGTGTATTCTCACATGATTCACCACTTTCAACGCTAATATCATAACATAAAACGCTTTCATTAGGAATACCCCATTTTGAGGAAATCTTACGAAATACTTCGAAAAAAGCTCCCTATGAATCGAGACTGTTCGCTTTCGATGAAGATCGAAAAACAATGAAATCATGTGTTTCATTTCAGAAAAACGCCTTGGAAAGCCAGTGATTTTCCGAGATAGATTGTCACACTTATTCGAATATGATACAATCCGGATATATGATAGTGGGGAGATGAACCGCTCATGAATCGGATCAAAAAATGGCTGAGCATTCAACAAAGTCAAAACGCACGCTTACTATTGCTTGTGGGTATCGTCCTGTTCAACGTTCTATTATGGCTGGTCTCATCCATCGTCGCGTATTTGATCGATCCGGATCTTTATGGTTCGATCGTCTCATCCCTTTGGAGCAGCGGCATCACATGGATGCTTGAACCTGGTTTCTACGATCCTTCGCTCAGTCCACCGATACGGATCATTTCGATTATCGTCATCATCACCTCGATGATCACTTTCAGCGGAGGCATCATCGCGTATGTGGCGAACTTGTTTTCTTCCATCATCGAACATGCCCGGAAAGGTCGCAGTGCGCTCTATATCTACGACCATATCCTCATTCTCAATTGGAACACGAAAGCCTTGGAACTGATCGCAGATTATCGCTTTGATGAAAACGTCACCGAAATTGTCGTCTTGTCCCAGTTTGAAAAGGATGATATCGAGAAACAGATCAAACGGAAAATGTACGATATGGCCGATCGCAAACATACCAAAAAGATGAAAATCATCGTCAAGGAAGGCGATGTCTATTCCAAACAGGATTTAGACCATGTCTGCCTTTCCGAGGCAAAAACCATCATCATCCTTGCAAATGAAGATGAACGTCAGTCCGATATTCCCAACAATCCCGACATTTTATCCATCAAATCATTGATGTTGATCGCAAATACACATCTCCGCCCTGAACAAACCATCATCGTGGAGATCCGCGACGAATCCACGCTCCCATTGATTATGGACAAAATCTCACGTCAACTCTCGCTCGAACATCAGATCATTCCGATTCTTTCCGATGAGATGCTCGGAAGGCTCATTGCGCAGACCATTCTTTATCCTTATCTGAATCAAGTGTTCCAAGAGTTGCTCTCGTTTGCAGGCATGGAGTTTTACAGTAAACACAATGGCTCTTTTTCTGATGAGTACGTCTTCAATCCTTGCGCCATTCCTGTGTTTGAACGTCACGGCATCCTCTATATGTTATCTGAATCAGAGCGCCATCTCGACCAACGTCGCCCTGAACCCTTCCCGAAATTCGATGGTCATGTCCAACTTCGCCATGATTTCTCTTATCCTGAGACCACCATTGTCATCTTTGGAAAAAACAACAAACTCAAGTTCATTTTGGACTCTCTCAAATGGTTCGAAAAAGATGCGAACACGACGGTTCACATCACGCATATCCCTGGCAATGACCCGAAAACCATCACAAAATATATCAAGGATATCGAAAAAATCGATACCATCCTCGTGCTCTCCGATGATCACCTCGATCCGAAAGATTTCGACTCGAGCGTTTTGGTCACTCTGCTCATGATCCAAGAAATCGCGAAGAGCCACCAAGCAAAAATCGTACTCGAGCTTTTGAATCCCCGTCATTATGACATCGCCAAATCCTATAATATCGATAATACCATCATCAGCAATCAATACGTCAGCCGCATCATCACCCAATTGAGCAAGAACCCCTCTTTATATCCCTTGTATATGGAGTTGCTGACATATGATGCCGAGAATGCCTCATATGAAATCTATACCTTCCCCGTCGAAACGATGATTCAAAGCGAATGGCCGATCACATTCGCTTCCACCAGCGAACTAATCCATACCATCTATGATACCTCTGATGCCACGTTCATGCCCATCGGACAAATCTCATCAGGTGTCGTTGAAATCTTCCATGGCAATTTAGACCATACTGGCCCCATCACCCTCGAACCAGGCGATCAACTCATCGTCTTGTGCAAATAACGTCTGAACAATGGCGTCCACGCCGCGTTCAGCCGGGAAATCATATCATCGATTTCCTTTTCTTCAAGATCTGAATATCCCATGACAATCGTTGCGGGGGTATCCTTGATAGGCGAAAGCATGTATTGGCTCAGCCCATTGATCAGGACCCCTTTTTCTTTTGCGCATGCGATGAGGCGAGATTCGGATATCTCCTCAAAAACCATCAGAAAATGCAGGCCCGCGTCAGATCCCACAATCCGACACATATCATCAAAGGGCAACCTCATCAACGCAGTCATCAAGTAGTCACGTTTGGTCTTATACAAGTTGCGCATGCGGTTGAGATGTCGCTCAAAGTGACTA
>JAQVTV010000048.1 GCA_028699855.1 Candidatus Izemoplasmatales bacterium
CATCTGGCGCAATTGCCGAAACCGCCATTAGGCAAGGTTGACACGTTGAAATTGGAAGCGATGTAAAAAAAAGAACCCTCAAGCGTGACGCTTCAAGGTTCTCGAGATGCGCACCCCAAGGTATTTGGGGTGCTTTGTTTTTAGGGAAGGTCGACTTTGGCGTAGAGCGTGAGATGTTCTGCAGGCATGAAATAGTCGGATAACGGAATGCTCCACTCGGAATCGAGGAACCAGCCGGCAAAGGTTCCGCTCTCAAGGAAAGGATCTCTCAAACGGATGACTGACCCATACTCAAGCGGGTCCAGAACGGTGGTTTCTCCGAGCACATCCAGGGTGATTTGGTAGGTGTTTGTCTCCCATATGGCATAGACACGAATATCATTTGCCGGCATCGTCAAAGCATTCAAAGGAAGTAAGCCTTCTTTGTCGTAGGCCCAGTATAAGAATGTATGACCGTCTTTTTCCGGAGTGGGAAGTTCGGAAATGAGCGAGCCATAAGTGATGTATTCTGACGCGATCTTCACATAGATCGTGATATCAATCGGTACGGGAGCAGGATACACAGCGGCGAAGCCATTACCGAGTTCAGAGTTTTCGTTATTGCCCCACGTCAGCAAGCGGTTATCTGAGGTCAAGGCAATCGAATGTTGGAATCCCGCTACGACAAACCGGAGACTTTCTCCCTCGCGCAAGCGAAACTGATTGGTCACATCAACCGCCTTTGAGTCTGCGTTGCTCACATAGCCGATTTGATTCATGGTATTGTGGCCGAAGGCGATGACTTTTCCGGAATTCGTCGAGACGAAACCATGTGCCCCGCCAAAGCGATATGAAGTAATTGAATCGGTTCCGAGCAAGGTGAGAAAATCGGGGACGAGGGCAGGCTTGCTCTGGTTAATGTTGGGATTATAGTTGCCTCTAGTGCCCCATTCGAACAGCCGATCCTCTGAGGATAATGCCACGCTATATCGATACCCACCGTGGATATCGATGATGAACTCGTCATTCAGATAGTCAAAGCGCGATGTGATGTCGATGGGGACATTTGTGTCGATGGAAGTGCCATCACCGAGTTGGTACCCCGCGTTTTTACCGGTGGAGAGCACACGGTGTTGACTCGTGAGAATGAGGGTGTGATCGTACCCTAAAGCGATTTTTTCTATGGTTTCTTCAGGAAGCAGAATGGATGCGTAATCGATTTCAAGAGGAACAGAGGAAGAAGCGACTGTGCCATTGCCGTATCGTCCGTCATTGGCGCCCCACATGAAGATTCTCCCCTTTAGGGTACGAATGGCAGCGGTGCGATAATTGGCCATCACTTCGATGATTTCATCATCCGGATCAAGGGTGATGTAACTGGAGAGATCGATGGTGCCTTCCATGTTGATGGGATCGCTTTCGTCAAACGCATAATACCGCCCGGAGGTCAAGACTCTGCCCTCAGAGGTATAGATGACGATAAAGGCGTTTCCGAGGGCCACTTTCAAAACCTTTTCATCTTGATGCAGTCCATAATGATCCGTGATGTCTGTGAATCTGCGAATCCAGTCGGGATTCGTGGGATCAGCGAGACCATAGCTGTTCGTGCCCGCGTAGAGCAGTCTTCCGTCTTGAGTGACGGCTGCCGAGCCTGCCATGCCGGCCACGACTTCGATGATATCATCTCCCGTTTCAAGCGGCAGTGCGCCGACATCCATCGGTGTATAACCGATTTCTTTCAGCATGTCAAAGTCGTGTTTGTCGCGTGCGCCCCACGCAAGCATACTCCCCATGAATGTACGGGCGAGGACAGATGATTCGGATGCTTCCAATTGGACGATATAATCTCCCGGAGCGAACGCGAACTTATGCGTCACATCAATCAGGATGGACGATTGCTTCGAGCCGTCAAGCAACAGGGTATTGCGATCATTCGATCCGGACACGAAGACTTTACCCATTTTTGTCGCGATGACCATGAAACCACCGTTATCGAAGTTGATCCTTCCGCCAAAGACAACGTCGGTGATTTCATCTTCCGGATCGAGATTCAAGGAATCGGTGATTTCGATGGGTTCCGTCACGACGGGGGAGGAGGTTCCGAGTCCTAGTTGGCCACATTGATTGAGACCGAAAGTGAAGATCCGTCCCATACTCGTTTGAATGAGGGTGCTGTAGTTCCCGGAATAGACTTTAAGGATCGTTTCTTCATCAAGGAGAATCGGGAAATCAAGGGAGTGAATACCGAGATTTTTACCGAAATTCGTCGTATTTCCCAAGGTTCCATAGAGATTGTGCCCGCCTCCAAAAAGCTGTCCGTCGGAGGTGCGGAAGAAATATGTCCATGGACTCATCGCCAAATCGGTGATCTGACCATCGGGTTCCGGGGAGATCGGATTGACGCGCATCGGCGCATCGATGATCGACGTTTGAGTCGCGCCAAAGTAATAGGTTTTTCCCAGTGAGGTTCTCACGTATGTGATGGTGTGAGCGGATTTGAAATCGACGATGACTTCACCGGCTTCCAATCCGAAACGTGATGTGATATCTCTGGGTAATGCAAGATATTCATAGGAAAAGACGCTCAAACCAAGTTCGCCCTGGGAGTTGTTTCCCCATGTGAAGAATCTTCCGGATGAAGTGAGGGCAGAAGAGAACAACGCTCCAGCCTCAATGGCGATGACTTTCTCTCCCGGATTCAAATTGAAACGACTCGTGATTTCTCGAGATGAAAACGCAGAACTATCTGAGACGAATGGATAGGAGGGCACGATGATATTGCTGCCGCCTTGACCCCAAGAACTATCTCCCCAAGTGAAGACCTTTCCGAGATTGGTCAAAGCGATACCATGGTACATGCCGGTAGCGATATCGATGTAATATTCTCCTTTTTCGAGTGCCGGAAATACATCGGTGACATCCAATGGCGTACTTTCATGTTTTGAGAAGCCAAGCTCATTGAGCAGGTTATCTCCAAAGGCGAGCGTGCGGCCATAGGTGGTGATGATGAAACTGGCGAACGCACCTGCGCTAATCTCTTTGACGCTTTCACCTTGAAGCAGGTTGAGTTGACGGGAAAGGTTATATGGCGTGGTGCGGTTGCCAACCGACCCACTTCCCGTTGATCCCATGATTCCCAGTCCCCATGAAAAGGCGCGACCCAATGATGTTTTGAGCAGGGTATGATTGTCCCCTGATGCGATTTCGATCGGTGTCTCACCGGGCAAGAACGAAAAGAGCGCGGTGATATCGACGGCATTTCCGTTGTAGATGGAATCACTGCCCAGTTCCCCATCAGGTCCGTATCCGAGGGTGAGGACGCGATGATACGTGGTCAGCACAATGGTGAAAAAGTCACCTGATGATAGACTCAGCGGTTGTTCGCCCGGTTGAAGATTCAGGCGGGAAGTGATATCCATCGGAATGTCTCGAGAAAGGGTTTCAATATGTTCGAATACGCCACTTCCACTGACCACAGTTTCGCCACCACAGAAGAAGAGACGTCCGTTGGAAGTCAGGGCCAAGGTGTGCGTGTATGAGGCGAAGATATCGATAATGGTCTCATCGGCTTCAAGCGGAAAGTGACTTGTGATGTTGGTTGGCGTGGTGAGGTGTGACGGGGACCCTGTTCCGAGTCTTCCGAGGTATTGTGCGCCGAAAGCATATAGATTACCTGACTCGGAGAGCACATAGGTGACATAAGCAGCTGTTTGAATCTTGACAATTTGATCTCCAGAATCCAAGGATAACAGATCAGTGATTTTCCCCGATCGCCCGGCGGTTTGCCCGTAGTGATTGTAGCCGAAGGCATAGACATTGCCCAAAGACGACAAGAAGACCATATGATCGAAGCTGACTGAGCAATCGACGATGGTTTCCCCTGGTTCAAGGTCGAACATGTCTGTGATGTCAATCGGTTCATAAAAATCGAAATAATCCTGATTTTCAGTGCCATATCGATCTCCCCACATCAATATCTTGCCCGATGTGGTGATGCCGATGGTGCGATATTCTCCGGTATAGATTTTCTCAAAAGTAGGCGATTCACGATCATACAACTCGATGGCATAATCGTTGATACTCCATTTCGCGTAGAGCGTGACACCGCAAGCGGGCATTCGTTGGTAATCAAAAGGTTGCGTCAATTGATCATCGAGATACCATCCCGCAAAGGTGTATCCAAAACGAATCGGAGTTTTGAGTTCTTCAATCCGTTCATGATAGTGGTAATGGTCCATATTGATGGTCAAACCACCCATCGTGACATATGCAAACTCATAGTAGAGGGTTTCCCATTTTGGATACAGTGATATCAATCCGAGCGGCAGATTTTCAGGATTGAATGGTGATGAAAAATGACTGTCCAAAAAGTAACCATGGAAGACTTTTCCGATTTGTGCAGGTTCAGGTAAACCGATAAAATCGGCGAAGTCATAGGATTGGTTGAAAATGGACCCGTGGAAAGTCATTTCTTTAGGGGCGAGAACAGGATCTGTCGTTCCGTTACCGAGAGAACGATTTGTATTGGCTCCAAAGGCATAGATTCGGCCATCATCGGTCCATAGGAAACCGTTGCGATCCGTGATGAAGAGTTTTTGGAATTTGGATCCTTCAAGGTTGACTAATAACGAAATATCGATGGGCGTGGCATAAGAATATAGGTCATTGGATCCAAGATAGAATGATGAGGAAGACGACCCATGGGCATAGACTTTTCCTAGGTTGGTCAGGACGTAGTTTTGTTGGTAGAAGTCGATGTCGATGATCATTTCTCCCTCTTCGAGGGTATAGTTAGGTGTCAAATCTTCGACTAAGGCATTGTATGCGCGATCGTAATTAGCGTCCACAGTGAAGTGAACCAAGGACAAGACGCGACCTGTGGAGGTGAGGACGTGGATTTTGTTCATATCCCACGATGTGCGCACGCTGATATCGACGATGGTTTCATCCTCAAGAAGTTCCAGACGACTCGCAAGATCGACCGGCGATGGGCGTTGTGCACCATCAAGAATTTTGCCGGTGAACTCAGTGCCCCAAGCATATACACGGCCGAAGTTCGTATGAATGATCCCGCGGTTCATGAACAGGATTTCTTCTCCTTCAGCGAGGTTGAAGAAGTGGGTCATATCAATGAACAGTTCATGGGATACGAAGGGAGTCCAAAGAGTCGTGCTCCCTTGTTTATATGCGATTGCATAATCAATGGTACCGCACATTAGAATTCGTTGGTGGCTCGTAACGACCACTGCGGTATATTGAGCGGGATAGTTTGTCAAACCGTGACTGAAGGATGGGCGTTCGAATGCAAAGACATCAGTGATTGATTCATCTAGGTCAAGCACGATAAGGTCCGTGATTTCAGTGATCTGATATTTTGTATTCGTTACGGTGTTGGTGCGGTAATACTCTGTCGGAAAACCTAAACTGAAAATTCTCCCCGATTCTGCGAGGAAGATCAAGGGACCATACTCGGTAATCTTGATGATGCGATCTTCGGGATCCAAATTGAAGAAATGGGTGATGTTTGTCGGTAGGGGAGATCCATAATGGGGCGTTGTGGTGTATTCTCCCGTTGTGTTGTTTCCCCACACAAAGACATCGCCTTCCTCCGACAGGGCGAACATCAACGTACCGCTTCGATGCACGAGGGAGGTAAAAGTGAGCGGTTGGTCTTCATAGAGCAGGATTTGAATAGATTGATCTTGTTGCACGGTTTTGGCGAAATAGAGCAAGTTCTGTGCGGGCATGGTGTTGGGAAGGGTGGCTGGAATTGTGAATCCCTGATCGCGATACCAGCCTTGGAGTTGGTGCCCGGGGATACTCTCAGGTGCGCTGATGGCAAAACCATAGCGATACTTTTCCGAAGAATAAACCGTTGCGGCTTTGATGGCATATGGCATGAAAACCGGATACGACGTATCGTCCATTTCACCCCGAATCAACAACCTGTGCTGGGATGTCAAAAGCAAGATGGCCTGATCCTGGATGATCAGGGAATCGATGTCTTCACCTGAACCGAGCGATATTTCGTGACTCAGGTTCAAAGGAGTGAGAGAAATCGCCTCTCCCCAAGCGAAGACGCGATCGAGGCTTGTGATGACACACGCGATTTTCTCGGCAATTTGATAATGAGAAATGGTTTCTCCGGGGATCAAGGGCAACGTGATGGCGATGGCATTTTGGATTTCATAAGATCCCTTGGTTCCATTGCCGATCAGTCCATAGTAGTTGATACCATTGGTCAATACCCGGTTATTCGATGTGGTCAATGAGATGTTATTGTCCGCGACTTGAAGATGGGTCACGGTCTCACCGGCATTGAGGGAAAAGCGATTAGTGATATCAAAGGGTTGTCTTGAATTGATGGCAGGGCCCCACTGATAGATTTTTTTCAATTGCGTCGTGACGGCGATCGTACGTGAGGATGCGGCAAAATGAACGATTTCATCACCATCTCCCAGATTGAAGAAGGCGGTGATGTCTTTGGGTGTCATGACGTTGACTTGGGTATTGTCTCCGATCTGACCTTGCGCGTTGTAGCCCCAGGCAAAGAGGCGACCTTTGGTCGTCAACAGATAACTGGTGTGATTGGTCGAATAGATGCCTTTGATGCCTTCATCTTCGGAAAAACCAAAGGTTCCCGTCAAATTGTAAGGTGTGGACACAAGCGCTTGACTGCCCGCACCGACTTGTCCGTATTCATTGTTTCCCCATGCGTAGACGCGGTTTTGTGAAGTACCGATGATGACATGGGTATCCGAAACTTGGTAGAAAATGATTTCCTCTCCAGGGTATAGAGCGGGGGGTTGGACATATCCTGCGGATCCATAGCCAGATTCATCGACATATCCGGTCGAGATCAGTCCGCCATCATCCGTGATGGCAGCGATCTGATGCAAACTACCGGCATGGAGTGAGCGAAGCGTCACATGTTCGGGCACGATAAAGGTCAATCCGAATACTTGGACTTGAGCGCTGGCATAGAGGGTGGTGTCCGTCAAGGGGAAAGTGTTTTTTGGAAAAAAGAGAAAAACTACAAAATACAAGAATCCTTTAATATTCAGAAAAATGCTTTTAGACCATTTG
>JAQVTV010000049.1 GCA_028699855.1 Candidatus Izemoplasmatales bacterium
CGAAAAATGTTGAGGCGGATTCGCCTCTTTTTTTTGATTCCTGAAGGCATGTCATGACTTTGTTCACAAGTTTCTTTGACTTCTTGGGATGAATTGCATATAATAGACTTCGGCGAGCCATATCCTTAGAGATCATGGCATTTCATTTGAATGGAGAATTATTGATGTCAACACTGCTACTCGCAGCCATTAACCCCGTATTTCTCAATCTGATCGTCATTGTCGTGGCGATCGCCCTGGGTTCGATTTTGGGTTGGTTGTGCGAATTGGTCAAGCTCCCGTTGATCACGGGATATTTTTTATCGGGGATACTCATCGGTTTATATTTGACTTGGTGCGATGAATGCATCGTTTTTGATCATCTCAAAGCGCTTGGGAATATAGCTTTATCCTTCATCGTTTTTGAATTAGGGACAAGGCTCCATATGCGCAAAGTGAAGCGTAATATCTCGGAAGTAATCGTAATCGTCGTCTTTCAGGCGATTTGGACGATTGGGTTGGTGACGGCTGCGATGTTGCTTTTTCGGGCACCATGGGAGATGGCGCTGTTAATCGGGGTCATCGCGATGGCAACATCTCCGGAAACCATCATGGTTTTATCGCGGAATTATCGTTCCAAAGGGCATCTGACAGATTCCATCATGTCACACATCGGCCTGGATGACATCCTCGTCGTGATTATTTTTTCGATCAGTTTGACTATCGCAACGAGTGTGAATCGACAGACTTCGATTCCGACGGGAGCGATGATTCTTGAACCTTTGTTGGAGATCTTCGGATCCATCATCATCGGTGGAGCGATCGGAGCGGTGTTGGCGCTTTTCATCCACATTTCAAAACGCGATGACGCACGGCATCGCCAGTTCTATCTCGTGGAGACCGTGTGCGCGGTGTTGTTGATCACAGCACTGACCTTTCGAGAATTTCATATCGGACATATCGAGTTTTCCTTATCACCCATCCTCGCGCCACTCTTCATGGGGATTGTTTTCACAAACTTGGTTCCCAAGGATATGCGGAAGGAAAACGATGCGGCCATCGATTCCTTCACGCCACCGTTCATCATGCTCTTTTTCTCGCTGATCGGTATCCAACTCGTCGTGTCGGTCATCGGGCTGGAAGTATCATTCTGGTATGTCTTGATCATTGCTTTGGCATATATCATTATTCGTGTGGTTGGAAAACAAGTCGGCGTCGTTGTGGGCGCGAAAGTCAAGAAGACCCCGCCCGAGATCGTGAAATATCTCGTTTGGAGTTTATTGCCGCAAGCCACGGTGTCGATTGGTTTGGCGCAAATCGTCATGAACGAGACAAGTTTACCGATAAAATGGCGTCAGATTATTTTTATTGTGGTATTGATCGCCGCAACCGTCTATCAAGTCGTCGGTCCGAAGATCGCGGAGAAGACGTTGATCGCATCGCATGAGATTGCGCCCGGAAAGCTCAACTTCTTTTTCGAGCCCAAAGAGGATCCGCTTGTGATCCATGGAGAAAACCATCACGACAACCCCCAAACGCCGCATTAACGCATTCGCGCGACATCCGGAAAAATCTCTTGACTAATTTTAGTCGATGATTGATAATATGAGGTAGACTCCGGAAGGGGTGTGGTGTCAACGGTAGCACGACAGTCTCCAAAACTGTTTGTACGGGTTCGAATCCTGTCACCCCTGCCATCTATAACGATTCAGAGTGAATATTTTCCAATATTCGCTTTTTTTATTGTCTTTTCCTATCCAATAAAACACTTATGGCAGAACCGGATATTTGATTGCAAGGTGATATCGTGTATAATATAAACTGCCCAAGACATACATATTGATGGAGATGAACATATGGATGCGACACTTTTCGAACGTGGCGCGGCATTTATCAAGAAGTTTGCGCGACCTTTAGAGTTGGCGATGTATCAGTATCATTTTGCGAACGGATCGAAGTCAGCGGTCATCCGCGAACTGAGGAAATTCCAAAATCCGGACGGCGGCTTCGCCCACGCTTTGGAACCGGATAATTGGAATCCGGAATCGAATCCGATTGCGACAAATGATGCGATCAAGATCCTGTATCATCTGGATGCGCTCGATGAAGCTACGGACATGATGAGGGGAGTGATCCGTTATCTGAAATCGCATCACGCATTCGATGAAGAGAACAGACAATGGAGATTTCAGATCGAATCAAACAAGGATTATCCCCATGCCATTTGGTGGGAAGTCGAAAAGGATGGGTTGTTCGAATATAATCCAACCGTCGCGTTGGCAGCGATCATGATTTGTTATGGCGGGGGCGACGATTACTATAAGCAAATCGTGAGGGAAGCGATGACCTATCTCGTGACCGCTAAACCTATCGGAGATACTATGAAATGCTATATGCTAGCCTATGAAATCTTCAAAAACAAAGGTATCGACGATGTTCTTGATCTGTCTGAGATGCACGCGCTGATCCAAGGCAAACTGGAAGCAGTCATCTGTGCGGATGAGAGCCAATATGGCGTTGCGTATGTATATATCCCATCCGATTTTTTCTTGCGGTCGGACTCGAGTTTTATCAGTCGGAAGATGATGCCTTTGATTGAGATGGAACTCTCAATTCATTCGCGGATACTCAAACCGGATGGAGGTTTTGCGATCACATGGCAGTGGTACACCGAATATGATGAGTTTCATCACGCAGAGATGATTTGGCGGGCAAGAATCACACTTGATCGCTTGGTATTCAGGAACATTTTCGCATCCAGCCAGTCATAAGAATCACATAGGGGGTTGGATGCTTAGGTCAAGATTGACAACGATGGAGGATCAGCGATGCAAGACAGGATGACACGAACCATTTCCAGAAAACAAGCGGGCGCATATGCCGTCAAAGTTGTGTCCGGACATTATGGCTGCGATGTGATTGGCATGAACTTTGTGGGGGGCGGATCTTTTGCGGATGTGTTTTTGATCCGAATTGACCAACCGCCATACAAAATCATCATGAAAGCATTTCGAACGGCCATGATGCACGAGATCGAAGCCGCGAACCTCAAACTTCTCGGTCAAGGATCGCCGATTAAATTGCCGGAAGTCTATTTCCTTTTCACGGCAACAAAGGACATGCCGATGGATTTCATTGCCATGGAATGGATTCCAGGAAAAAATGCTTTGGTGAATGTGAGGAACTGGTTTCAATCTCAAAATAAACGTCGTCGGTTTGCGGATCAAATCACCGACGCGTTGGGTTTTTGGCACGAACAAACGAACGACAAATACGGATTGGTTCAGGATGCGGTATATGATCGATGGCTTGATTACTACAAGCCGTTCGCCGAAGATATCCTCACGAAAGCGCATCTCATGTACAAAAAAGGGAAGCTTCATGGAAAAGTCATGGCATCCCTGGATGCGGCTTGGGATCGTTTTGACGATATTTTCAGTGAAGCTATCCAGAAGCCATCCCTCATTCATGGCGATTTGAATGTGATGAACATCATGACAGATAGAAAGATGAACATCACCGCCATCATCGATCCCCTTGAATGCCGATGGGCGGACAAGGAATATGATTTGTTTCAATTGCGCAATCTGACGGGGGATCGGTATTTTCTCTACGAGACGTATAAAGCCAAATATCCCGTCTCCGAAAAATGTGATATGAAGTGCGCTTTTTACGCTTTGTTCAATGAAGTTTATGTCTATATGGTGTCGGGTATCAAGTTTGATTTCATCCTAAATCGTCTGGTCAGATGGATGAATCGGGAGTTGGAAAAAACGAGCATCCATGCTTCGTAGAGTCATCCATGGCGCCTGTCGACGCGATTGGAATGAGCATAAAAGAAATAGTGGGTTTTTTCAACGATCTCGGCGGTGATTTTTCGAGCCTGCTATTTCATAATTCATCTTTATACGGTATAATACACGCGATTATCAAGCAGATAGATGGAGGAAAAATGAAGACTAGTCATCGAATCAAGGAACTTAGAGGTATTGATCCATTGCAGGACAAAGTCGTTGAGGAAGTGCTCGAAGCGTACTACTTTTTACGCAGGCCGGACGAGACTGAAACCATCAACGCGACGTTGCAGATTATCAGCGAGTATAAAGATATGACCAGCGTCTATTGCGCGAACTGCACAAAGACAAACTATTGTGATGATTGTTTTCCGATGAAGAAACGCGAGATTTTCGTCAAAATCGAGAACATGCTTCTGGATCAATTGAAAGAAATCACGGAGTCGTAGTTCAAAGCGATATAAAAACCGGGTGACCGGTTTTTATTTTGCGAAACGGAAGATTATTTGATGTCGATTTCCCGTCAACGCGCACGCGTAAAAATCTTTCATTTTTGTTTTTTTGTGATATAATAATAAAGACTGTGATTGTAACATTTGAGAGGAGAAACAATACATGAAAGAATATCTTGCGGACCAGTTAAAAAACATCATCATCTTAGGGCATCTCGGCAGCGGAAAGACTTCGTTGGTCGAGGCACTGGCCTTCATATCCGGAAGTATTGAAAAAAAAGGTGAAGTGGAGCGGAAAAATACGGTTTCCGATTTCACCCCCGAAGAACAAGCACGACAGAACTCATTATCCACCAGTCTGATTCCGGTTGAGTTCAAAGATACGAAGATCACATTTCTTGACGCTCCGGGTGCCGATGAAATGATCGGTGACATCTCATATGCTTTGAAGGCGGCGAGTGGAGCGATACTAGTCCTCGATGCCACGAAAGGCGTTGAAATCGGCGCAGAAAAAATGTGGAAAGAGATCAAGAAGCATCAATTGCCCGCGATCATCTTCATCAACAAGATGGACAAAGAAAACATCAAGTTCGATGAAGTATTGCATTCCATCAAAGAACGACTCGGAAATGAGGCCCTTCCTTTTTGTGTGCCCATTGGAAAGAACGAGGATTTCAGCGGGTTTGCGGATATCGTCGAGTTAAAAGCAAGGCTCTATGATGGAACCTCATGCACGGATGGAGAGATCTATCCCGATAAAATGGAAAAGGTCGAGAAACTACGCGTCGATCTGGTAGAAACCGTTGCGGGTTCCGATGAAGCGTTGCTCGAGAAGTATTTCGGCGGCGAAGCATTGACGATGGAAGAAGTCAAACGCGGACTTCACACATCTGTCAGCGCCACAGAAGTCGTCCCCATCATGGTGGGTTCCGCCGTGAAAAACATCGGACCATTGACATTGTTACACATGATTTACGAATATTTCCCAGCTATGAGCGAACTCCCCGCATCATCTTGTCACAAATTCAATTCGGACGAAGAAGCCACACGAAGCTATAAAGACCACGAACCGTTTTCGGCTTATGTGTTCAAGACATTGATCGACCCGTTTGTCGGAACGATCAATCTCTTGCAAGTCAAATCGGGTACGTTGAAGAAGGATCAAGAGGTTTTTGTATCCAACATGAACGACACCAAGAAAGTCGGACAAGTGTTCCTTTTGTTGGGAAAAACGCAAGTCGCGGTAGAAACCGTTCATGCGGGTGATATTTGTGCGATCGCGAAAACCGAAGGGGTCGTCACCGGAACCACACTTTCTGATAAGAAAGCGCCCGTGGCATTTCCGAAAACCGTGACGCCGAGTCCGACGATGTATGTCGCCATCCGTCCGAAAAACAAAGCGGATGAAGACAAACTATCCAACGCGATGAGCAAATTGCAACTCGAAGATAATACCTTCGAGATTGTGAGAAATAAAGAAACCAGCCAGATGTTGATCGGCGGACAAGGCATGATTCATCTTGGATATATCATCGATAAGATGAGAAACATGTTCAAGGTGGATGTCGACTCCGAGGAACAACAAGTCGTCTACCGCGAAACGATCAAACAGACTGCAACCGCTGAAGGCAGATACATCAAGCAATCTGGGGGATCAGGCTACTACGGCGTGGTCGTCATGCGTTTTGAACCGCTTCCCGACAAGGATTACGAGTTCACCGAAGAAGTATTTGGCGGCGCTGTTCCCCGAAATTATTTCCCCGCCGTCGACAAAGGTTTGCAGGAGACCTTGGAACACGGTCCATTGGCAGGCTTCCCCGTCATCGGTGTGAAAGGCATCTTGACCGATGGAAAGTACCACCCTGTCGATTCCAACGAATTGGCATTCAAAATGGCCGCATCGATCGCATTCAAGGAAGCATGCAAAAATGCGAAGTCGACGATTCTTGAACCGATTCACAAAATCGTCGTGACGGTCAAGGACGAGTATATGGGCGATGTGCTCGGCGACGTCAATAAGCGCCGTGGTCGCGTGCTCGGAATGGAACCCGCAGAAAACGGTTATCAAAAAATCGTTGCGGAAGTTCCAGAAGCAGAAATCACGAAGTATACCATTGACTTAAAGGCGATGACACAAGGATCTGGAACGTTCACCCGTCAATTTTTACGATATGAAGAAGTGCCGGGAAACCTGATTCCCAAAATCATTGAAGAACACAAGAAGAACAATTAATGCGCAGTCGCTCTTGCGACTGCTTTTTTTTAGTTTAATCTTCTTGACAGCGGGCGTCTCCTTTGATAAAGTATTATGTGTGATAGAGTAGTTGACTCTATCCAATTTATTCTGTTAAGGAGCTTTTATGGAAAAAGTTGGTTTATTGATTGATAGCACTACCTTGACGCGATCGGAAATCGCAGAATATGAGTTTGTGAAATCAGTCCCACTCATTGTGACGATTGACGGTGTGCAATATATGGAATCCGAGTTGACCACCGAATCCATGTATCATCACCTGCATCATGCGCGCAAGATGATCACGAGTCAGCCCTCACCTGGCGCATTTCTCGAAATGTATGAGACGTTTCAAAAGGAAGAATATACGCACGTACTCGTTGTAACTTTGTCAGAAAAAATCAGCGGAACCTATCAGTCCGCTCTGATTGCCAAATCTATGTTCGAAGGTACGATGGAAATCAGTGTGCACGCACCGGAAGTCGCTTCTTTCGGAGTGGCGAATGGCGTGATGCCTTTGATTGAAATGATTCAATCCAAAGCTCAGTTTTCCAAAGTCGTGGATAGGTACTACAGTTTCTTTGAGGACGCCAAAGTAGA